>NZ_RZOI01000181.1:0-9210 GCF_004022645.1 Mesorhizobium sp. M4A.F.Ca.ET.020.02.1.1
CATTTCCTATGTCGACGACAAGCTCGGCGAGCTGCTGGACGTTCTCAAGCGGACACGGATGCTGGACGACACCACCATCCTGTTCTGCTCGGATCACGGCGACATGCTGGGCGAGCGCGGCCTGTGGTTCAAGATGAGCTTCTTCGAGGGCTCGGCGCGGGTGCCGCTGATGATTGCCGGCAAGGGCGTGCCGGCCGGGCTGATCGAGGCGCCGGTCTCCAACCTCGACGTGACGCCGACACTGTGCGACCTCGCCGGCATCGATATGAGCGCGATCGCGCCATGGACCGACGGCCAGTCGCTGCTGCCGCTTGCCAATGGCGGGCAGCGCGCCGCGCCGGCATTGATCGAGTACGCGGCCGAGGGCTCCTACGCACCGCTGGTGGCGATCCGCGACGGCAAATACAAGTTCGTCCATTGCGAGCTCGACCCGCCACAGCTGTTCGATCTCGGAGCCGATCCGCTCGAGCGCGACAACCTCGCCGACGACCCGGCCAACGCGGGCCTGGTGGCTGCGTTCATGGACAAGGTCCGGGCGCGCTGGGACATGGCCGCCTTCGACGCCGCCGTGCGTGAAAGCCAGGCGCGCCGCTGGGTCGTCTATCCGGCGCTGCGCAACGGCGCCTACTACCCGTGGGATTTCCAGCCGCTGCAGAAGGCGTCGGAGCGCTATATGCGCAACCACATGAACCTCGACAATCTCGAAGAGAACAAGCGGTACCCGCGAGGCGAATGATGACAACACTCGTCCCCTCACTCGATCATCTCAAGAAGGCCTATGCCGTCACCTCGACGGCAACGCAGGTGACGCCGCTGCTGGAGTCGGCAGCACTCGCGATGGAGACGGGGGCCGCACGCGTTTTCGTCAAGCCGGAGTCGCTGCAATGGGCCGGCTCTTTCAAGGTGCGCGGCGCCTATTGGCGGCTGAAACAGCTTTCGTCGGATGCGGCAGAGAAAGGCGTCGTCGCCTATTCGTCCGGCAATTTCGCGCAGGGGCTCGCGGCGGCCGGCCAGGCGCTCGGCATTCCCGTCACCATCGTTATGCCGATCGATGCGCCGGCCGCCAAGCGTGACGCCACCGCCGGCTACGCCGCGCGCGTCGTGCTCACCGACCATGGCGATCGCGCCCGTGAGGAAGTGGCGGCCGCCAAGGCGCGCGAGATTGCCGAGACCGAGGGACTCACGCTGCTGCATCCCTTCGACGACCCCGAGATCGTCGCCGGCCAGGCCGGCGCCGGGCTGGAGGCGCTCGACCAGTTGGCGGCGAAGGACGCGCATGCCGACCTGGTGTTCTGCTCGGTTGGCGGCGGTGGGCTGATCGGCGGCGTGTCGCTCGCCTTCCATTACCAGTCGCCGAAGACCGAGGTCATCGCGGTCGAGCCGGAAGGCTTCAACGGCATGGGTTCCTCACTGGCGCATGGCGCCATCGAGACGATGCCGATCGGGCCGAAATCGATCTGCGACGGGCTCATGGCGAGGAAGCCAGGCGAAGCACCCTTCGCGGCGGTGAGCGCGGCCGGCGTGCGTGGCGTCACCGTCGACGACACCTCGGTGCGGCGAGCGATGAAGATCGCGTTCGAGCGGATGAAGCTGGTGCTGGAACCGTCGGGCGCGGCGTCGCTGGCGGCGCTGCTTGGGGGCAAGGTGAGCGTGGCGGGAAAGACCGTCCTTGTTGTGGCTACCGGCGGCAATGTCTCGCTCGCCGATTTCATGGCGCATATGAACAATGCTTGAAGCGGATTTCGTCATCATCGGCTCCGGCTCCGCCGGCTCGGCCATGGCCTACAGGCTGTCGGAAGACGGCAAGCACTCGGTGATCGTCATCGAGTTCGGCGGCACAGACATCGGGCCGTTGATCCAGATGCCGTCGGCGCTGTCGATCCCGCTCAACATGAGCCTCTACGACTGGGGTTTCGCCAGCGAGCCGGAACCGCATCTCGGCGGCCGCGTGCTCGCCACCCCGCGCGGCAAGGTGATCGGCGGCTCGTCCTCGATCAACGGCATGGTCTATGTGCGCGGCCATGCGCGCGACTTCGACCACTGGGCCGAACAGGGCGCGACCGGCTGGGGCTTCGCCGACGTGCTTCCCTACTTCAAGCGCATGGAGGATGCCGACGGCGGCGAGGATGGCTGGCGCGGCAAAAGCGGCCCGCTGTATGTGCAGCGCGGCACGCGCAAGAATCCGCTCTACGGCGCCTTCGTCGAGGCCGGCCGCCAGGCCGGCTTCGAACTGACCGACGACTACAACGGATCGAAGCAGGAAGGCTTCGGCCCGATGGAGCAGACGATTTTGGGCGGCCGCCGCTGGTCGGCGGCGAATGCCTATCTGAAGCCGGCTCTGAAACGCAAAAACGTCACTTTGGTCAAAGGCTTCGCCCGCCGCGTGGTCATCGAGAATCAACGCGCCACCGGGGTCGAGATCGAAGCTAACAAACAGATTCAGGTTGTTAAGGCGCGACGTGAGGTGATCGTTGCGGCCTCGTCGATCAATTCGCCGAAGATCCTGATGCTGTCGGGCATCGGCCCGGGCGCGCATCTGCAGGAAAACGGCATAGCAGTGGTGGCCGACAGGCCGGGCGTCGGCAGCAATCTGCAGGACCATATGGAGCTCTACATCCAGCAGGAATCGACCAAGCCGATCACGCTGAATTCGGTGCTCAACCCGTTCTCCAAGGCGTTGATCGGGGCGCAGTGGCTGTTCTTCAGGACCGGCCTCGGCGCCACCAACCATTTCGAGGCGGCGGCCTTCGTGCGCTCGCAGGCCGGTGTCGACTACCCTGACATACAGTACCACTTCATCCCGGCGGCGGTGCGCTATGACGGCAAGGCGGCGGCGAAATCGCACGGATTCCAGGCGCATGTCGGACCGATGCGTTCGAAGTCGCGCGGCTCGGTGACGCTGCGCTCGCCCGATGCGAAAGCGAAGCCGGTGATCCGCTTCAACTACATGTCGCATCCGGACGACTGGACGGAGTTCCGCCACTGCATCCGGCTGACGCGCGAGATTTTTGGCCAGAAGGCATTCGACAGCTTTCGCGGCAAGGAGATATCGCCCGGCAGCCATGTGCAGTCGGATGAGGATCTGGACGCCTTCATCAGGGATCACGCCGAGAGCGCCTACCACCCTTGCGGCACCTGCAAGATGGGCCGCGCCGACGACCTCATGAGCGTCGTCGATCCGGAATGCCGGGTGATCGGGGTCGAGGGCCTGCGCGTCGCCGATTCCTCGGTCTTCCCGCGGGTGACCAATGGCAACCTCAATGCGCCGTCGATCATGACCGGCGAGAAGGCCTCCGATCACATCCTCGGCCGCACGCCTTTGGCGCCGTCCAACCAGGAACCCTGGATCAATCCGCGCTGGCAGGTGGCGGATCGATAGGGCATTGTCAGGCTGGCGCCCTCCCGCCCAGCGACCATCAATGGAGAACACCATGCGCGCCCAGCCCACGGCATCGCACTATGTCAACGGCCGCTACATCGAGGACGAGGGCGGCGCGCCGCTGCCGGTGATCTATCCGGCGACGGGCGAGACCATCGCCACGCTGCATTCAGCGACGCCGAACGTGCTGGAACTGGCGATCGAGGCCGCGCGCGCCGCGCAGCCGGCCTGGGCGCGGCTGAAACCGGTCGAGCGCGGGCGCATCCTGCGCCGCGCAGCCGACATTCTTCGCGCACGCAATGCGGATCTCGCGCGCATCGAGACGCTCGATACCGGCAAGGCGATCCAGGAGACGCTGGTGGCAGACGCGCCCTCGGCCGCCGACTGCCTGGAATATTTCGGCGGCGCGGTCGCCGCCTTCAACGGCGAGGCGGTCGATCTCGGCGGACCGTTTGCCTACACAAGGCGCGAGGCGCTCGGCGTGTGCGTCGGCATCGGCGCCTGGAACTATCCGATCCAGATCGCCGGCTGGAAGTCGGCGCCGGCGCTCGCCATGGGCAACGCCATGGTGTTCAAACCGTCGGAGAACACGCCGCTGTCGGCGCTGGCGCTGGCCGAGATCTACTCAGAGGCCGGTCTGCCCGACGGGCTGTTCAACGTCGTGCAGGGCTATGGCGATGTCGGCGCAGGTCTCGTCGGCCATGATGTCGTCGCCAAAGTTTCGGTGACCGGATCGGTGCCGACCGGGCGCAAGGTGCTCTCGCTCGCCGGCTCGAAGATGAAGCACGCGACGATGGAACTCGGCGGCAAGTCGCCGCTGATCGTCTTCGACGACGCCGATCTCGAAAACGCCATCGGCGGCGCCATGCTCGGCAACTTTTACTCGACCGGCCAGATCTGCTCCAACGGCACGCGCGTGTTCGTGCAGAAGGGCATCCATGACCGCTTCGTCGACCGGCTGGTCGAGCGCACCAAGAAGATCCGCATCGGCGATCCACTGGATCCCGAAACCCAGATGGGACCGCTGGTCAACAAGGCGCAGCAGGATAAGGTCGTCTCCTACAGCGCGGCCGGCAGGCAGGAGGGCGCTGCCCTCGCCTGCGGCGGCAACGTGCCGTCTTTGCAGGGTTTTCAGGGCGGCTATTTCGTCGAGCCGACGGTGTTCACCGGCGTGACCGATACGATGCGCATTGCACGCGAAGAGATCTTCGGGCCGGTGATGAGCGTATTGAAGTTCGACGGCGAGGACGAGGTCATCGAGCGCGCCAACGACACCGAATTCGGCCTCGCCGCCGGCGTCTTCACCCGCGACCTGCCGCGCGCCCACCGCGTCATCGCCGAACTGCAGGCCGGCACCTGCTGGATCAACGCCTACAATCTGACGCCGGTGGAAATCCCCTTCGGCGGCGTCAAGCAGTCGGGCATCGGGCGCGAGAACTCGCTTGCCGCGCTGGCGCTCTACTCGCAGTTGAAGGCGGTTTATGTCGAGACGGGGGACGTGGCGAGCCCATATTGAGGGGCTGGCGCGAGGCACGCCTAATCTCCCCCCTTGAGGGGGAGATGTCGCCGAAGGCGACAGAGGGGGTCGCCGCGCGTGGGGCGCTAGCCTTATCCTGTCGCAAAAGAAGGTCGCGTCCAGTCGAACCGGCCCCCTCTGGCCTGCCGGCCATCTCCCCCTCGAGGGGGGAGATTGGCGGCTTCAGCCTCCCTCCCCGGCCGTTCCATCCAGATACTGCGTCAGCGCGCAGACGAGGTGATAGAATATGCTGGCCGGCACGTCGGTCGCCAGCGAGCGGCCGCGCTCGTCGATGCGGTCGATCCACAAGCCCAGCGGCGCCGGATCGATGTGCCAGCGGAACAGCCTGCCGACACGCGCCTCGATCTCGGGCTTGAGGTCCGGCCCGCCGGTGCCATCCAGCGCGATCGCCGCCTTGACAGCTTCGGCCTGCGGCCAACTGCGCGACACCAGGTCGAGCGGCAGGCCCTGCCTGGAGACGGCGCCGTAGGAAAGGCCGGTGGCGCGATTGAGGCCGTTGGCGACAGCGGAGGCGTAGAGCTTGCGGGCGAAGGCGGTGACCTCGGTCTGGCCGCTGCGGCCGGCGAAATCGACGAGCAGCGAGGCCCATTCGAAATGATGGCCGGGCTCGGTCCAGCTGCCCTTCTCGCCGGCCACCGGTTTCCAGCCGTCGTCGAAATATTCGCCGAGCGTCCAGCTTTCAGAGTCGAAGAAGTGGCTGCGGAAGAGATCGATGATCTGCGCCGCGCGGCGCAGATAGGCGCGCTCGCCGGTCGCCTGGTGCCAGGCGAGAAAGGCTTCGAGCAGATGCATATGCGGGTTGGTGCGCCGCTCGCCCGCGCCATCGGATGTTTCGAGGAAGCCGGTCATGCGGCTGTCCTCGAGATGGGCGTCGAGGAAGGCGAAGGTCTCCTCGCCGAGCCGCAAGGCATCGGGATGGCCCGATATATGGGCGTGCGCCAGCGCCAGCAGCACGCAGGAATGGTCGTAGGCGTCCTCGACCGGATCGGCGACCGAGCCGTCGATGTTGAGCGTGCGCACCCAGCCGCCCCTTGCGGTGCGGCCCTTGCCGGCCATGAAATCGATGCCATGGGCGATCAGCCGGTCGGCCGGGCCGGTCCAGCCGCGCTCCTTGGCCACCGCGAAGGCATAGACCTGGCGGGCCTGGGTGCGCATGCGCTTCGGCTTCATCAGCGGCGAGCCGTCGAAGCCGAGCGCCTCATGGAAGCCGCCATGACGCTCGTCGACGCCCGACGTCGACCACAGCGGCAGCGTCTCGTCGAACAGCCAGTGATGCACGCGCTGTCGCCAGGCGCCACTTTCGATGACGCGATCATGCGCCGGCGTGAACCTCGTTTCCAGCCGGCCCGACTTCTCCAGCTGCTCGACGATCTTCTTGACGTGCTGGCTGTGGCTGACGGGTGCCACGAAGGTAGCGTCGGCGGTCGAGACAATGGCGACGTCCTTCATGCCGATGGCCGAAAGCAACCGGCCCTCGCCGCGGATGTAGGAGTTTTCGCAATCGATGGCGACGACATCGCCGACGATCACATTGCCGTCCTTGTCTGAAGGGCCGACGTCGAGCAGCGACTGCCAGGAGCCGAGGTCGTTCCAGCGGAAACCCGCCGGCACCATGGCGATGCCCTTGGCCCGCTCCATGATGGCGTAGTCGATCGAGGTCGAGGGAATGGCGGAATAGAGATCGAGCGGCATATAGAGGCCGGAAAGATCCGATGTCGCCGCCTTGTAGGCGGCTTCGGTGGCCTGCCAGATGCCGGGCTGGAACGCCGCGAAGGCGTCACGCATGGCGCCGGCGCGGAACAGGAAGATGCCGGTATTCCAGTAGAAGGTTCCGGCTTCGACATAGGCTTGCGCGGTGGCGAGGTCGGGCTTCTCGACGAAGCGCGAGACATCGAAGATGCCGTCGGTGTCAGCGGCGACTTCGATATAGCCATAGCCGGTCTCGGGCTGGGTCGGCTTGATGCCGAACACCACTAGACGACCGGCGCTCGCCGCCTCCGCTCCGGCTTCGACGCTGCGCCAGAACTGCTTGGCGGTTGAAATCTGGTGATCGGACGGCACTACCAGCATCAGGCTGTCGCCAAATTCGGCGAGCGTGCGCAATGTGGCGAGTGCGACAGCGGCCGCGGTGTTGCGGCCGGCCGGCTCGAAAAGCGGGCCGCCGCCGGCGAGGTCGAGCCCGGCGAGGTCGACATGGACGCGCTCGGCATGGCGCTCGGAGGCGATCAGGAAGATCGGTGTTTCGCCGGTGGGCCTCGCCGCCAGCCGGCGCAAGGTCTTGGCCAGCATCGAGCCGTCGCCGGAAAAATCGTGGAACTGCTTGGGATTGTCCTCGCGCGACAGCGGCCAGAGCCGCGAGCCGACGCCGCCGCTCATGACGAAACTGACGATGCGCTGAGGCAAGATTCGAGACTCCGAAGGGCCAAGAGACCCGTTCTAGCGGGGTGATGGTCAGTGACGCAAGGCTGGGACGCGGCTCTTGCCGACGTGTGAATCCGGTGTCGCCAGGGACATCGTGACAAAAGCCGAAGAAATGCGACAGACGTACTGCCATTGGTGCTTGCAGGATCGAAAAGCGGCGGCTATAAGCCCGCGGTCTGGTCACGGAGTGTAGCGCAGTCTGGTAGCGCACATCGTTCGGGACGATGGGGTCGCAGGTTCAAATCCTGCCACTCCGACCAGCAAAACCAAGCACTTAGGTTTTCCCGAAAATCTCTTTCTACCGGAAACCCTCACAATCTCCAGCGGGCGCGCTGCGCCCACAAGTCGAGCGGACCTCGCCACAGGCGCAAGCGGGCCGATCTCTCGATCTGCTGGTCGAGAGGCAAATCGCCATTGTCCCGAAAGAACCGCGCGATCTGACCGCGCGCGAAAGCCTTCTTCCCTGCCGTGTTGTAATGACGAAGGGGAAGCCGGTGCGGGGCTATCTTGCGGCCGCCTTGCGACAGCGCCAGGCCGACGGCGAATTGCTCTTTGGTGTGGGAGCTCACGACGCCGAGCATGCTCCCTATCAATTCGTATGCACTGGCGAGGGCCGGAAGGTTTGCGCGGTGAACCCCCACGATCCCGCTGTTCCACATGACCTCGCGCCCGGTGATCCTGTAGTCGCCGAGGCGGAGCCCCTTGGTTTCAATTTCGTAACCGGCGGGAACGCCCTCGCAAAGCCTCATGATCGACCGCGAGGGAGAAATCCTGGCGAAACCCTTCGAAGCGTCGCCGACCGGGTAGATATTCGTATCCATGAAGAGTAGGCGCTCTGTCCGCTTCAGGAGCTCGATCAGCCCGCCGGCCTTGATGCCGAACACATAGCGGTTGCCGAAAGACATCTCCGTCATTTGACCCGAGGATAGCGGCAACGTCTCGACCGGATACCCGGCGTAGAATTGCGGCCTATCGGTCGCGATCGTGATCCGCGCGTGCGGCGTAAAATGCAGCAACCTTAAAGCACTGAGAAGCGCTCCGCGATGGTAGAGATCGTCATCACCGAAGGCGATGTAGCCGTAAGTCTCACTATGCATTATTGGCAGGCCAGAACTTTCGTCAATTCGGGTCTAGGGATCGCGACCGACAGACGGCCACTCCCGGCGGCGCGTACCTCATAGTCGATCGTCGTCGCGGCGCAAGTCCCGGCGAGCGGCGAGCCGCCCTTCCGCTCGATCATGAAATAGCCATTGCTCTTTGCCGGGCCGACTAACGGAACGGCCGCCGAGATCGGGAGATCGAGATAGGCAACCTTCAGCGTGTTGCCCGGCAAGTTCTGGTCGAGGATGCCCTGTATCGTCTCCGGGACCGAGCTCTTCATCTGGACCCAGGTAAAGGCCGTCGCGCCGGCCAGGCCGATCGCGGCGAGAATGGGAAGAGAGAAGGCAAGGCGCATGATCGAAACCTCAAAAAAGAACCCGGCGCGGCGGCCGAGTCAAATGTCGCAATTGGAGGTTGCCTATTCACCGTGAACACTACCGGAACAAAATCAGATTTGCATAGTCGCAAAAAACCTTCCACAAAACAAAAAAAGGGGCGGCGGCGACCTCACGAAGAGATCAAGCCGCCGCCCTCATGCCAGCGCCTGAGAGACCCTTGCTGTCCTGTTATTCCGGCCCGTCGCCGCTTGTCACGTTGCCGCCGAGATCGTGCGGAGGGCTGGAGCCGCCGGAGCCTATAGAGCTCCCGCCGGCCGCCGCATCCGCCTTTTCCTTTGGCCGCGGGTTCGGTGCCGGTTGTCTTGTCGGCGTCG
The DNA here is from genome assembly GCF_004022645.1 of Mesorhizobium sp. M4A.F.Ca.ET.020.02.1.1. Classification (NCBI taxonomy): domain Bacteria; kingdom Pseudomonadati; phylum Pseudomonadota; class Alphaproteobacteria; order Hyphomicrobiales; family Phyllobacteriaceae; genus Mesorhizobium; species Mesorhizobium sp. M4A.F.Ca.ET.020.02.1.1. The sequence goes on from NZ_RZOI01000181.1 coordinate 9,151, forward strand.
CCAGCTTGAGGACTTCCGGGCCGCCCTAAAGCATTACCACGTCGAAGGCTATGTCACGAC
>NZ_RZOI01000182.1:0-9207 GCF_004022645.1 Mesorhizobium sp. M4A.F.Ca.ET.020.02.1.1
GTCGTGGAATGCAGCCCTTGCGCTGGTCTGCGGCGACGCCGTTGTGTGGAAGCCGTCGGAAAAGACGCCGCTGACCGCGCTTGCCTGCGAGGCGATCTTCAAGCGCGCGGTCGAGCGCTTCGGCAATGATGCGCCCGCAGGGCTGGCGCCGGTGCTGATCGGCGACCGCGCCGTCGGCGAGATCCTGGTCGACCACCCGAAGGTGCCGCTGGTCTCGGCCACCGGCTCGACCCGCATGGGTCGCGACGTCGGTCCGCGGCTGGCCAAGCGCTTCGCGCGCGCGGTGCTGGAGCTCGGCGGCAACAATGCCGGCATTGTCTGCCCGACCGCCGATCTCGACATGGCGCTGCGGGCCATCGCGTTTGGCGCCATGGGCACGGCCGGCCAGCGCTGCACGACGCTGCGGCGCCTGTTCGTGCACGAGAGCGTCTACGACGCGCTGCTGCCGCGTCTCAAGAAGGCCTATCAGAGCGTCTCGGTCGGCAATCCGCTGGAAACGTCTTCGCTGGTCGGTCCGCTGATCGACAAGGCCGCCTTCGACAACATGCAGAAGGCGCTGCAGGAAGCCACCGCCCATGGCGGCAAGGTTACCGGCGGTTCGCGGGTCGAGAACGGCCATCCGGATGCCTATTACGTGCACCCGGCGCTGGTCGAGATGCCCAAGCAGGTCGCGCCGGTGACGGAAGAAACCTTCGCGCCGATCCTTTATGTGATGAAGTACTCCGACTTCGATGCCGTGCTCGACGAGCATAACGCGGTCGGCGCGGGACTGTCGTCGTCGATCTTCACCCGCGACCTGCAGGAGTCCGAGCGCTTCCTAGGCGTTGATGGTTCGGATTGCGGCATCGCCAATGTCAACATCGGCACCTCCGGCGCCGAGATCGGCGGCGCGTTCGGTGGCGAGAAGGAGACCGGCGGCGGCCGCGAGAGCGGCTCGGATGCCTGGAAGGCCTATATGCGGCGTGCCACCAACACGGTGAACTACTCCAAGGCGCTGCCGCTTGCCCAGGGCGTCTCGTTCGACATCGACTGAGGATCGCAGGCGCCGCTCATGGCGGCGCCTGGCCTGCACGATCAGGCCACGCAGGTCGACAGCGCGCATGGCGGCCGCGACGCCGGACACTTTCTGACGTTTGCCGGTGAGATCGCGGGTTGTGCGGAGGGCAGAACGTTCAGCCTCTTTCCGGTGCCGGAAAACAGACCTCGAAGGCCGCATCGACAACGGCGAGCTTGGCCGCCTGGACGGCCATGTATTCGTGGTAGAATTCCTTCGAAACCCACATCAGGGAATGGCCGCGCTGGCCGGCCCAGCCGATGCTGCCGAGTTCCTCGGCGTCATGCAGCTTGCGCGCGAGATGGGTGCGCGACAGCTTAAGCCATCGGGCGAACTCTGCGATCGAGACCACGCTTGTCGGGATCTTGTCCAGTCCGGCATTCTCTGGATCGATGCCGGACATCAGCCAGTCCATGACGATGCCGCCATTGTTGAGCCAGATGAACAGCGAGAAGGTCTGCTCGGGCTCACGCACCGGCGCTGAAGACAACAGACCGTCCGCGATAAGCGGCTGCAATCTGGCCAGCATTTCGGGCCGGTCGAGGAAGGTGGCCAGCCGGTTGCCGCCGTCGATCATATCCAGCGTCCTGAGATGGGCGAGGACCCAGCCCGTGAATGTCTTGATGGTGGCTGCCGTGGGCTGCATGGGATGGGCGCGCGCATCTTCGCTTGTCGGCAGATATTCGGCGATGTTGTAATGCAACATCTCCTTGATGAAGGCTTCCGCCGTGTTGCGGCTGGCTACCGAATTCTGGCGTATCACCTTGAGGAAGCGCGCCAAGGTCAGCGCGGTGTGATGGTCGTTCGGATTCCGCCTGAAATGCAGGGCAAGGCCGACATGGCCCATCAGCCAGCGTTGCTGCGTGGCGAAGATCGCAGCCGAGGGCTCGTTTCGTAGATCTGGATAAGCGCCCGTGACTGCTCCTGGACACCACGGTGCACAGCCGGATGGCCGGCAATGTCTTCGGCTTTCAGCGCCATCCTGCTCCTGCTCCGATTCAGCCCTCCGAACCGTGAAACATGAAGCACATTTCCAGCCTTCATCGTTGGTGTCCAGTATTGCGCTCCCCGTACCAAAGTAGGGCGGCCTGCATGCAGGCCGAGGCCATTTCCTCGCTAACTCTTTGCAAACGTTCGCAAAACTCCTCCCAACGATAGTCAGCCCGGCAGCCGCCGGCCGAATTGACGCACGCAAGGGGCAAGCACAGGCTTCGCGCCATCCGGGCCGGGGTGAGCGCGCGTTCCAGGCCAAGATTGAAACAAGCAACGGCATCGGCCGGCTCGCGCAGGTTGTCAGGACTCGAGGGCCTGCCGCAGCGCCGGACCGCTCCTGACGCGCAGGTCGAGATCAGCCTCGATATGGTCGATGTGGTGCAGCATCAGCGCGCTGGCGCGTTCGGCGTTGCCGTTCTCCAGCGCGTCCAGGATCTGCAGATGCTCGTTGTGGCCGCAGCTCGAAATGCCGGAGCGGCCATAGAGCGCGATCACCAGCGAGGAGCGCGCGACCAGCTCTTCCATAAAGCGCTGCAGGATGACATTGCCGGCCACGGAAGCCAACAGCAGATGGAAATCGCCGGAGGCCTTGATCTCGGAGCGCCTTGCGCTCGGCCCGCGCTCGGCGATAAAGCGGCCCTCTTCCTCGAGCTGTGCCTTGAAGGCGGCAACGTCAGCCGGTGTGATGCGCCCGGCGGCGGCGACCGCGATGCCGGGCTCGATCAGCCGGCGCGAGGCAAAGACCTGGCGCGCCTCTTCCGGCGAGGGATTGGCGACGAAGGCGCCGCGATTGCGCTCGGTGCGCACCAAGCCTTCGAAGGAGAGCATCTGCAGCGCCGCGCGTGCGACGGTGCGGCTGACATCGAATAGGGTGCCGACCTCGCCTTCGGACAGTTTGGTTCCGGGCGCAAGCCGGCGGTCGACGATGGCGTCCCGCAACTGGTCGCGGATCGCCTGGGCGCGATCCTCGTTGGCGTTGTCGACGGCTGGGAAGGTCTGGTCGGCGATGTTCATGGCGGCAAGGTCCTCAGCTCTTGTAGCCTGAATCGGGCCGCCTGCACGAGAGCCAAATTGAACGCAATAGTAGAAAAGATTGCATACGATTTCTGCTGACATCGCCGACAATCGCCCATAATTTGTGCATCGCACACGAGTGCTGCTTTGCTGGGCGCGAGGCCGGATCGACAATTTGCTCGAGGATTCAAACGCTTGAGGGTGGCGGCGGGCAACTGGCATGCATGATGCTTTGGTTAATCCGAGCCAAGAGGAGCCCGGATGTCCAAAGCCGCCGAAATCGACATCGTGTCCGTTTCGAAAGTCTATGGCGCGACCACCGCCGTCGAGGACATCAGCCTCAAGATTCCGGCCGGCACCTATTGCTGCCTGCTCGGTCCTTCCGGCTGCGGCAAGACCTCGACGCTGCGCATGATCGCCGGGCATGAGAGCATCTCGAGCGGCGACGTGCGGCTCGGCAACACCGTCGTCACCGACCTGCCGCCTGCCAAGCGCGGCACAGCCATGATGTTCCAGTCCTATGCGCTGTTTCCGCATCTCGACCTCGTCGACAATGTCGCCTTTAGCCTGAAGATGAAGGGTGTCGGCAAGGAGGAGCGCCGCTCCAAGGCGCTCGACATGCTGAAGCTGATGCAGATGGAAGCCTATGCAAGCCGCCGCCCGGCGCAGCTTTCAGGCGGGCAGCAGCAGCGCGTGGCGCTGGCCCGCGCATTGATCACCGATCCCGAGGCGCTGCTGCTCGACGAGCCGCTTTCGGCGCTCGATCCGTTCCTCAAGATACGCATGCGGGCGGAGCTGAAGAAGCTGCAGACCTCGCTCGCCATCACCTTCGTTCACGTCACCCACAGCCAGGAGGAGGCAATGGCGCTGGCCGACCTGATCGTGGTGATGAACAATGGCCGCATCGAGCAGGCGGCGCCGCCGCGCACCGTATTCGAACGGCCGGCGACCGCTTTCGTCGCCCGCTTCATGGGCGACCACAATGTCGTGTCCGGCCGCGTCAGCGGCAGCAGCGACGGCATGGTTCTCTTTGAGGTGCCGGGCGGCGTCTCGCTCGCCGCGAGCGGGCAGGGCCGCGAGCCCGGCGAGCCGATCGACATCGCCATCCGCACCGACCATGTGCGCATCGGCGAGGCGCCGGCGGCGGGGCTCGGCTTCAGCGGCATCGTTTCCAACATCGAGTATCGCGGCGCAACCGTGAAGCTCTCGGTCAACGGCGCTGGCATCGAGGAGTTCACAGTCATCCTCGACGACGAGGGCTTTTTTGCCAGGCCGGTCGCCGTCGGCGACGCGGTGCCGATCGCCTGGGACGCCGAGGATGCGATCATCCTCGGTCGTCTCGATTCCTGAACCATCACAACCAAACCAAAAGGGGAACTGACAATGACCAACACAACCGACAAGAAGACAGGCATTTCCCGCCGCTCGCTGCTCAAGACGGGCGCAGCGGCGGTCGGCCTTGCCGCCGGCTCCGGCGTCATCACCGGCTTCCCGACCATCTGGGCGCAGTCGAACATCACGCTGCGCCAGTTCGGTACCGGCGTGTCTAACCTCAATGCCATCGCCGAAAAGTGTAAGGCGGATCTCGGCATCACGCTGGAGATGACGGCGACCGATTCCGATGCCGCCGCGCAGCGCGCGGTGACACAGCCCGACAGCTACGACATCGCAGACATCGAATACTGGATCGCCAAGAAGGTATATCCGACCGGCGTCATGCAGCCGATGGACGTCAAGAAGCTGAAATATTACGACAAGATCGTGCCGCTGTTCATCACCGGCAAGCTGACGCCCGACAGCGTGATCGCGCAAGGCACGGCACCACACACGGTCGGCTTCGTGGAGGCGCAGGATTCCAAGGCCTTCGCCAAGGAACCGACCCAGTGGATGACGATGGTTCCGACCATCTACAATGCCGACACGCTGGGCATCCGCCCCGACCTCGTCGGCCGCGACATCACCACCTGGGCCGACATCATGGATCCGGCTTTCAAGGGCAAGGCCGCCATCCTCAACATCCCGTCGATCGGCATCATGGATGCGGCCATGATCATGGAAGCCATGGGCAACATCAAATATGCAGACAAGGGCAACATGACCAAGGAGGAGATCGACAAGACGATCGATTTCCTGATCAAGGCCAAGCAGGACGGTCAGTTCCGCGCCTTCTGGAAATCCTTCGACGAGAGCGTCAACCTGATGGCGTCCGGCGAAGTGGTGATCCAGTCGATGTGGTCGCCGGCGGTGGCAGCGGTGCGCTCCAAGGGCATCGCCTGCAAATATCAGCCGCTCAAGGAAGGCTATCGCTCGTGGGGCGGCGGCCTCGGCCTCGCGGCGCATCTCAAGGGCGCCGAGCTCGACGCGGCCTATGAATACATCAACTGGTACCTGTCCGGTTGGGTCGGCGCCTATCTCAACCGCCAGGGCTACTATTCCGCCGCCATGGACACGGCCAAGCAGTTCATGTCCGAGGATGAATGGGGCTTCTGGGTCGAGGGCAAGCCGGCAAAGGGCGACATCGTCGCGCCGGACGGCAAGGTGATGGAGAAGGCTGGCGCGGTGCGTGACGGCGGTTCCTTCGTCGAGCGCATGGGCAAGGTTGCCTGCTGGAACTCGGTGATGGACGAGGACCGCTACATGGTGAAGCGCTGGAACGAGTTCATCGCGGCGTGATGCACTGATCGCGGATGACGGCGGCGACGCCGCCGTCATCCGCAAACACAACCGCTCGTCGGATATCACGCATGACAGTCGCGCTCGAACGCCCTGCAATGGCCGCGGCCAAGCCCGCCAGGCGCCGCCGGTTCTCGATCGGCGTGATCGCGCCCTATCTGCAGGCGACGCCGCTCGCGCTGATCCTCGGCGCGTTCCTGCTGCTGCCGATCCTGATGATCGTCGTCGTCAGCTTCTGGGACTACGACTTCGCGGCGATGTATCCGGATTTCCTGACGACCAACTATTCCGACGTGCTCGGTTCCTGGGTCACCTGGAAGACCTATCTCAACACGCTGAAATACACTGCCATCGTCTGGGCGTTGACGCTCTTCATCGGCTTCTGGGTCGCCTATTTCCTCGCCTTCCACATCCGCACCACGGCCATGCAGATGGTGCTGTTCCTGGTCTGCACCGTGCCGTTCCTGACCTCCAACATCATCCGCATGATCTCGTGGATTCCGGTGCTCGGCCGCAACGGCCTGGTCAACTCGACGCTGGTGCATCTGGGGCTGGTACCGAGGCCGATCGAATGGCTGCTCTATTCCGAATTCGCCGTCGTGCTCGCCATGGTGCATCTCTACACGCTGTTCATGGTGACGCCGATCTTCAACACGCTGATGCGCATCGACCGCTCGCTGTTCGAGGCCGCGCGCGACGCCGGCGCTTCCGGCTGGCAGATCCTGTGGAATGTCGTCATCCCACTCGCGAAGCCCGGCATGGCGATCGGCACCATCTTTGTCGTCACGCTTGTGATGGCCGATTTTTCCACCGTGCAGGTGATGTCGGGCGGACAGAGCGCCTCCGTCGCGCTGATGATGAAGAACCAGATGTCGCTTCTGCAATATCCGGCCGCCGCCGCCAACGCGGTCGTGCTTCTGGTGCTGGTGCTCCTGATGGTCGCCGGCATCCTGCGCATCGTCGACATCCGCAAGGAGCTCTGAGGCGATGAACCGCGAGAAGCGCACTCTCGAATTCTACGGGCTGGCGGCCTTCTTCGCTCTGTTCGTGCTGTTCCTCTACGGGCCGCTGTCGGCGATCCTGATCCTGTCCTTCCAGGGTGAGAATGGCGGCCTGACCTTTCCGCTCAACGGCGTCTCGCTGCACTGGTTCGCCAACCTGTTCGAGAAGCAGGCGGTGGGCGATTTCGGCGGCAGCTTCAGGCGTTCGCTGGCGCTCGGCCTGATGGTGATGGCGGTGACCGTCATCGTCTCACTGCTCGCCGGGCTTGCCTTCCGCCGCAAGTTCCGCGGCGCCACGGCGCTGTTCTATCTCGCCGTCGCCAGCCTGGTCGTGCCGTCGATCATCATCAGCCTCGGCATCGGTGTCGTCTTCCAGCAGATCGGCTTTCGTCCGGCCTGGTACACCTCGGCCTTCGGCGCGCATCTGACCTGGACCTTGCCCTTCGGCGTGCTGATCATGTTCGCCGTCTTCAACCGGTTCTCGCCGGCCTATGAGGAGGCCGCTCGCGACCTTGGCGCCACCGCCTGGCAGACCTTCGCGCATGTGGTTCTGCCGATGATCGCGCCCAGCCTGATCGGCGTCGGCCTGTTTGGCTTCACACTCTCCTATGACGAGTTCGCCCGCACGCTGATGACGTCGGGCACCTTCAACACGCTGCCGCTCGAGATCTATGGCATGACGACGAATGTAACGACGCCGGTGCTCTATGCGCTTGGCACGGTGACGACCGTGTTCTCTTTCCTGGTGATCCTGCTGACGCTCGGCGCGATCGTCTATGTCGGCCGCCGCCGGGCGCGAGCCTGAACGGAGCCAACGTGCAGATTCTCGTGGTGAACCCGAACACGACCGCCAGCATGACCGAAACCGTCGCAGCGGCCGCCCGCTCCGTTGCCAGCGCCTCGACGGAGATCTTCGCCGTCACTTCGTCGATGGGGCCTGTGTCTATAGAGGGCTATTATGACGAGGCACTTGCGGTGCCCGGCCTGCTGGTCGAGATCGCCGCCGGCGAGCGCGCCGGCGCGCAGGCGGCGATCATCGCCTGTTTTGACGACACCGGACTGGACGCGGCGCGCGCCATGGCGAACATCCCGGTCATCGGCATCTGTGAGGCGGCGCTCAGCCTCGCCTCCTTCATTGCTCAGCGCTTCAGCGTGGTGACCACCACCGAACGCTCACGCGTGCCGGTCGAGGAGTTGGTGCGGCGCTACGGCATGGCCGCGCGGGCCCGCGTGCGCGCCGCCGACATTCCGGTCCTGGCGCTGGAAGACCCGGCATCAGGCGCCATCGTCAAGCTGCGTGACGAGATCGCGCGTGCGATCGAGCGGGATCGCGCCGAGGCGATCGTACTCGGTTGCGCCGGCATGGCCGACCTTGCGGCCGAGTTGCAGCGGGACTTCGGCCTGCCGGTCATCGACGGCGTCGGCGCCGCGATCAAGCAAGCCGAGGCGCTGATTGCGCTTGGCCTGTCAACATCCAAACGCGGCGCCTATGCAAACCCGCTGGCAAAGCCCTATCGTGGCGTTCTGAAATCCTTCGCCCCGGGTGACGTCGCCGCCGAGTGATACGATGCCGAGAACAATCCGCTTGCTCGCCTCACAAGAGGTGGAAATGCTTGTCGACTGGGCCGCGGGCGAAGGCTGGAATCCAGGCTTTGGCGATGCCGCCGTGTTCCAGGCGGCAGATCCCGAAGGTTTCATCGGCGCCTTCGTCGACGGCGGGATGGTGGCCGGCATCTCGGCGGTTGCCTATGGCGACCGCTTCGGCTTCATCGGCCTCTATATCTGCCGTCCCGACCGGCGCGGCGAGGGGCATGGCAGGGCGGTCTGGGACGCCGGCATGGCGCGGCTCGGCAATCGCACGATCGGCCTCGACGGTGTCGTCGAGCAGCAGCCCAACTACCGGCGCATGGGATTTCAGCCCGTCTACGAGACGCTCCGCTACAGCGGCCATGCCGTGGGTCTGCCCGGGGGCGGCGACATCCGGCCACCGACGCCCGATCGGCTTGCCGACGTCCTCGCCTATGACCGCGGCTGTTTCCCGGCGCCACGGCCGGCTTTTCTCGAAGGATGGCTGCAGCCGCCGCGCGTTGCCTTGCTGGCCATGAAAGCCGGCCGGATTTGCGGCTACGGCGTGGCGCGTCAGTGCCGGGAAGGTTTCAAGGTCGGGCCGCTGTTCGCCGACGATACCGAGACCGCGCTGCGGCTGCTGGCTGCGCTGGCCGACATGATGAGGGGCACGCTGCACATCGACGTGCCGGTGGCCAATGCGGATTTCACCGCAGCGCTTCGGGCCGCCGGCCTGTCGCCCGGCTTCAGCACGACCCGGATGTATCGGGGAGGCGTGCCGGCAAACGCGCAAGCCAGGGTCTTCGGCATAACCACGCTCGAGCTGGGCTGACGCGGGGCGGCCGCTATCGCCGCGCCGAGCGCCGCAGCGCCTGGGGCGGCTGGCCGAAGCCGCGCATGAAGGCG
>NZ_RZOI01000183.1:0-9194 GCF_004022645.1 Mesorhizobium sp. M4A.F.Ca.ET.020.02.1.1
TTGTCCGGACCGATGGCCAATACGACCTAAGCGCCGTCGCCATCTTCTACGGCGACCGCGCGACGCCACCGCTAGGCGGCCGCGAGGTCAAGGCGCTCTGGCAGGAGTACGGCCAACGCTGGATGGAGCTGTAGGCGCGATCAATCTTTGCGTCCATGCACAGGCAAATGACAGAACCGCCGGAGCTCCAGCGCCTGATCGACGACTGCTACGATGCGTTTGCGCCCTGCCCGCCGCCGCGTGTGCTGCGCGCCTCGCCGCTGCGCGATCCGGTGGCGATCCTGAAGACGCTCACCTCGGCGCCGTTGCGCGAGTTGACCGGCGAGCAGATCGGGCCCTATGCCGGCTGGGCGATCACCACGGTTGGCGACGTTGCCGACTATAAGCACTTCCTGCCGCGGATACTCGAGTTGGCTGTCTTCGACCAGCGATGGCACGGCCTCGATCCGCCGATCATCGCCAGCAAATTGAGCCGTGGCGGGTGGCGGACGTGGCCGCGGGACGAACGAGCGGCGGTGCAGGCGCTTTTTGCTGGTGCCTGGCGTCATGGTTTTGAGCAGCATCCCGACGATGGCGACCCGACGGGTTGGCTGTGTGGAATCGCAATCGCCGGCGGCGACCTCGACGCGACGCTGGAAGCATGGCTTTCCTCGACCTCGGCCAATGCCGCGCTGCACTTGGCGGAGTTCTTTGGGAGCGATGCCGAGCGGCTCATCAAGGAAAAGGCCAATCGGAATTTCTGGAACGACGCCGGCGACGACACGATCGAAAAGATGCGGCGCTGGCTGCTCAGCGAGCCGGTTCTGGACCGGCTGTTGTCGGCGAGCGTCAGGCCCGAAGAGCAATGGCGTATCGACTCGGCGCTGCTTATCCTCGACGCTGTCACGCAGGAACGGCACGGCTAGCGACTCCGGACCGATCAGGCGACGGCAGCAAGCATCATGCCGGATCGGAAACGCCGTTCGTGCGTTTTTGAGGCGAGGTCAATGGGAGGAACCGCCATGAACGTCGCCAATCTGCAGCTCGAGGGCCTGTTGATGGCCGTCGCGTCGATCAACCAGGTGCTGGTGCGCAAGGGTGTGCTGACGGTCGAGGAGATCGACATTGCGCTGCGCCGGGCCGAGGCCTGCGAGACGGGTGAGGATCGCTCCGAAGGCATGTCGGCATCGAGCCGCGATGCCGTCAACTTCCCGATCCGGCTGCTGGAACTCGCCAACCGGTGCCAGCCGGAGGCGGACATGCCGTCCTTCTCGAAGCTCGCCCGCATGGTCGGCCAGATGAAGGAACCTTACAACGACCAGATGTGAGGGGGGTGCATCTCGGGGCCGCCGATTGTCGATGCCGGCGCCGCCCCTCATCCGCCCTTCGGGCACCTTCTCCCCGTTGAACGGGGAGAAGGAATGAGGTCACGCCCTGCCCGGCCAACCCTGGCGCAGCGAAAGCACGCTGCCCGGGCCGTGCACGGCGGCGAACAGCAGGCCGGCGGCAAACGGGAAATGCGACATGAAGGCGCCGAACTCGGCCTGGTTGCCGGCCCAGTGCGAAGGGCCGTGGAAGGCAAAGCCGAGGAAGGTGACATAGACCGCGCCGATCAGCGCCGCCGGGGTCAGCAAGGCGCCGGTCAGGAAGGCAATCACCAGCAGCGTTTCGAGGATCGCCGCGCACCATGCCAGGAACAGCGGGAACGGGAAGCCGGCGGCGGCGATGTAGCCGGCGGTGGCGCCGATATCCATGAGTTTGAAGGCCACCCCCATCGCGAACATGGCGGCGAAGATCAGCCGGGCGATGAGGATGACTGCGGTCTGCCAGGTCGATTGGGTGCTTTCCATGATGTCTCTCCGGGTGTTGCTGCGTTCGGCCCTAGGACGGGCGAGGCGCGGGAGTTCCGACATGGGGGTGCAAATAGTTTTGGCTGGCGGGGTGGCAAGCCTGGCTCCCCCTTCTCCCCTTGTGGGAGAAGGTGGATCGGCGCGCAGCGCCGAGACGGATGAGGGGTGCTGGAAGAAGCTCGGCGCGGAAAATCAAATGATTTTAGATGTTTATATCTGAAAGGTAGCATTCCGGCCAACACCCCTCATCCGTCCGAGCTTCGCTCGGACACCTTCTCCCACAAGGGAGAAGGGGGAGCCAAGCTCACCCCGCCTTCGCGTGCGGGCAATGGCTGATCGACTCCCTGACGGTGCCATATTCAGCGCCCCAGCGGTCGGTCATGTCGCAGCGTATGTCCCATAGCTCGGGGAAGAAACGGTGGCGGGCGCCGCCTTCCAGCATCTCCACCGGGCGACCCTTCAGCGATCTGGAGCCGAGCCCGATCGAGCGGTGGATAAGATAGAGGTGGTTGGCGCGGAACTTCTGGAACAGCTCGTCGAACTCGATCAGCGCCTCGGCGACGACGTAGGCGTCGCCATGGTCGTAGCGCGCGTCATAGACATCCGCGACGGTCAGCCCGCGGCCATCGAGGTATGAGGCCTTGAAGGCCCGCCAGAGGTCCGGCGGCATGCGCAGGAGCAGCTTGAAGCCTGGCGATTCCTGGCCACTGCCATTGCCGAGCTGCAGGCGGATCTGCTGATACTCTTTGGGTGACATGGTTTCGAGCACGTCAAGCTGTGCCGTCATCAGCCGCATCAGCCGGTGCACCCGGCCCATCAGCGTGACGATCCGGTGGGTATCCTCTCTCACCAGGTAATCGAGGACGTCGGCCAGCGTGTAGGCGATGAGCTTCATCCACAGCTCCTCGACCTGGTGCACGATCTGGAACTGCAGTTCGTCGGCATTGACCATATCAGCCAGCGGCTTCTGGCATTGGAGAAGCTTGTCGCATTGCAGATAGACACCGTAGTCGCGCATCTCGGGCGCCTCGATGCGGGCGTGGTATTCGGACTTCAGCATGTTCTTCTCCCTTGCCCGGGCCGCGATGCGGGCCATTCGTTGGATACTGAGACCAGGATAGGGCTTTTCGCTTGAACATTGTTCCTTTTTGTTATCCAAATGGCGCCATTTGAAGGACGAATGTCCTCTTTAGAGCGAAATATGGAGAACGATTGATGCTGGATGCCCTCGACCGCAAGATCGTCGCCGCACTCGAGCGCGACGCGCGCATCTCCTTTGGCGAACTGGCCGAGGAGGTCGGCCTCAGCAAGACGCCTTGCTGGAAGCGGGTAAAGGCGCTGGAGGAAGCGGGCGTCATCCGCGGCTATTCCACCCGCATCGATCCGGCCAGGATCGGCTTCGACATCGAGGCCTTCATCCAGGTGTCGATTGACTTCGAGGTGTCGGACGCCTTCGAGGCGGCGGTGCAGAGACATCCGCTGATCCGGCGCTGCTACGCCACCACCGGCGAGGCCGACTACCTCCTGCAGATCGTGACGGTTGACATGATGGCGCTCGACCGGATGCTGCGCGAGGAGCTGAGCCGCCTACCCGGCGTGCGGCGCACCATAACCTCGATGGCGATGCGCGAGATCAAGGGGGATATTTCCTTCGCCAACGCGGCGGCGCATACGCTGCGCCTCATCGCATAACGAGGTCCCGCCCCAGCCGCTTCGGCGGCTCGGCCCGCAGCACCACATTCGTCGTCACCGCGCCGTAGCGGCCGATGCCGTCGACGATTGCCTCGAGATCGGGCGGCGACGGGACGACGACCTTGACCAGGAAACAGTCCTCGCCGGTCACCCGCAGCACCTCGATCACCTCAGGCATCTGCGCGAATTTCTTCAGGCAGGACTGGATGTGCTCATGCGTGGTGCGCAGGCGGATGACGGCCATGGTGCCGAGCCCAAGCGCCGCGGGCTCGATCACCGCCCGGTAGCCGGCGACGATGCCGCGCTCCTCCAGCCGTTTCACCCGCTCGGAGGTGGCGGGCTGGGACAGGCCGACGCGGCGGCCAAGCTCGGAAATGCCGATGCGGCCGTCCTCCTGCAGGATCTCCACGATCGCCATGTCGGTGGGGTCGAGCCTCGGTCTTGCCTCGCCGTTTGCCATGCTTGCCTTCAATCCATCGGAATTCTTGCCTGCTTTCCGATGATCTCTCATTCCCTCGGCCAGAGGAAGGCCTAGAATTGCCGGTATTGCATCGGCAGGAAAGGCGGTCCATGAGCGAATTCATCATCGTGCCCGGCATTGGCGGCTCGGGCGAAGCACACTGGCAGACGCGCTGGCAGCGGGCGAACCCAGCGATGCGCCGCTTCAGCCCGGCGAGTTGGGAGCAGCCGGACCTCGACGACTGGATCGGCGCCCTCGACGCTGCGGTGGCGGCGGCGAATGCCCCGCCCGTCCTGATTGCCCACAGCCTCGGCTGCCTGCTCGTCGCGCATTGGCAGCAGGTCTCGCGGCGTGCGGTCGCCGGGGCTTTCCTGGTCGCGGTTCCCGACCCGGCAAGCGAGGCCTTTCCGGCCTCGGCACGAAGCTTCGCGGGCACGCCGGCAGGGCGGCTTCGCTTCCCCTCGCTCATCGTCGCCAGCAGCGACGATCCCTATGGCTCGCTGGAGTATGCCGGGACAAAGGCCGCGCAATGGGGAAGCGGCCTGCATGTTGCCGGCACACTCGGCCACATCAATGGCGACAGCGGACTTGGTGATTGGGCCGAGGGAATGGAACTGCTGGCGGCTTTCGCTAGCGAGGTGCAAAGGGAGACGGCAGGGGCCTAGTTGGCGGAAGCCGACGAACGATGACCTGAGCAAGGCGGCGAAGCGCACGGGGTGCTGAAGTCATCGCTACCGCCTCCGGGGCACCGGAGGATGGCCGCAGGCACTCACGAGCCACTCACCTCCTGTCCCGCCAGGGCATGTCTTTCTGCCAGTCGCCCGCCATGATCGAGCCGTAAGGGTCGACGAAGTCGTCGATCGTTGCAAGGCGGTGCCGCTCGATCTGGCCGACCACCTGGCTCGCGCTCTTGTAGGCCGCCGGCAGTTCCGACAGGTCCGGCGTGCCGAGCCAGAAGCGGATGTCGAGCCCGTTCGTCTCGGCCTTCACCACATCGTCGAAGTCGCGGCTGCCGATCACCTCGCGCAGATAGCGCGTGCGGCTCATGTTGCGGCCGGCGCCGTGCGGTGAAAAGCCGAGCGCCGCCTTCTTGTCGGCATGGCCGGCGATCAGGATCGGCTCGCTCATGTTCATCGGGATCAGCGTGCGGCCGTCATCGTCCGGCGAAAAGCCGTCGAAGGACGGCGTCGCCCCCTTGGCGTGGTAGAAAAGCCCGTCGTCGCGACGGAAGACGAAATTGTGCTCGTTCCAGAAGCGGTCGGCGATCTGGTTGCCGAGCTTGGCCTGGATGCGGTCATGGATGCGGAAATGGTTCTGCTTGGTCCATTCGCGAATGACCTGCAACGCGTCCCAATAGGCCCGGCCGTCCGGCGTGTCGGCCTCGATCCAGGCGGCACCCGGCGGCGTCTTCGGCGAGACGATCGCGGTATGCCGGCGGGCAACCGCCATGCCGCGCTTGTAGAGCATGGCGCCCGGGCCGCGCGAGCCGTGATGGGTGACGATCGCCGGCTGTCCGGTCGAGCGCAGATGCCCGACATAGAGGAAGTGGTTGCCGTCGCCCTGCGTGCCGAGATTGCTGTCGCCGATCGCTGTCACGTCGGAGAGGAACCGGTTGGCCTTGAAGCGCGCCGAAAGCTCGGCGGGCATCGCCCAGCCGCGCTGGTCCTTGCGGCCGCCGGGACCGAAATGGGTGATCTCGAAGGCGGCGTCGAGGATTTTCTTCGGGTCGTCGTTGCGCTTGAAGACGGTGATGGCCATCGAGCAGCAGATGTCGGCCGAATGGAAGCCGGGATGGATGGCGTTCCTGGTCGCCACGACGCCGCCTACCGGAATGGTGCCGGCCGGACATGCGTCAGGCATGACGACACCTGACACTACGGTCGGCGTACGCAGAAGCGCGTCCATCGCTTCCACGACCAGCCCAAGATTGTCTCGCTCGACATCATTTTCGGGTTCGAGGAAAACGCCGAACGGCAGCGCGTTGGTGCGCGGCATCATCTCGACCGGCATGAGCGTCTGGAGATGGGCGAATATCTCGTCCTGCGACCTGCCCTCGCCCTCCATGCGCTGGGCATCGGCGATCGCCCCGGGAAACCATTTCCCAGGCTTGAAACCCCACTGGATGAGATCCTTGCCGGTAATCACGGCCGTTCCCCGTCGCCAAAAAGGCGCGGTGAATACCACATCGCGCCGGCGCGAACCAGCCGGCACAATCGCCACCGCGCCGTAACGCGGCGATGCCATGATCAGATGACGACGCCGACGCGATCAGTTCGATGGAGATTTTTCGCGCGCGCGATCCAACTCTGCGCGCGCCTCCTCTTTCTGCTTCTCGGCATCGGCCTTGCGCTTCGGGCAGTCCTCGAAATTGTGGTCGCGGCCGCCGCAATAGGAGCAGCATTTCGCGGGCGCTTCCGGGTGGAGCATCGAAGCCATTCCCAAGAATGCACGAAAAGCTTTCCGGTTGCAGCAATTCGTGATGCGCCCGCAGCCGCCGGTTCAGCCAATGCTCCGATATTGCTGGAATTGCTTCTCTTTTACGCAATTCCGGACGGAAAACCGCTGCACACTTTTCCTGGAATTGCTTTAAGGAGCTCGCCGCTTGCGCGGCGGGCTCCCAGTTAATCACCCGTCACGCATGCGCGTGCGGATGATGGACATCCCAGACCGCCCAGGCCGATACGGCAACCACCAGAATGCCGAGGATAACATGGGTCGCCATCGCGTTGGCGTTTGCCATGAAGCCCAGCAGCCAGGGTGAAACGATCAGCCAAAGCCCGAGGACGAGATTCACCCATTCCTCCCACTCCGCGAACACCGAAAGCGTCGCCAAAGCCAACGCGCCGAGCGCAACGCCAACAATCCAGGCGTTCCACGCGGGCATCGTCTCAGCGGCGAAGCCGATGATCCAGGGGGAGATGAACAGGCAGATCGCAAGGACCAGATTGATCCAATCCTGGCCCCTCTTTCCTTCCATCATCATTGCCATAGACAACCTCCATGAAGATGAAGCTTGACCAAAGCACTACGTTTCGCGTGCAGAGCACGCTTAGTCATTGATATAATTACGTTTCAAAATCCTTCAAGGTTCAGGCCACTTTACCGGCCCGCTGCCTCCATGCGACCGGGCCGCCGGCGGCAGCCATCTCTCCCCGGCGCCGGGCGCCGAGATGCGTCGCTTTTTCCAGGGAACCCCCGGGGCATCGGCGCGTTCGCCTAGGAACAGCTCGGCAAATAGCAGAAATTTGCCTTGGCAAACAAAGGTGCTATATTAGCTGACTAAACGAAGTGGTGCCGTGAACCGATGGCCAAGAAGAAATCGAGACCTATGCTATCCGCGATCTCGCCCGCCTCCGCGGCCGAGGCCTATGAGGCTGCCTACTTCGCCCGCAAATGCGGCCTGACCCGCGACGAAGCGCTGAAGATGATGCGCGAGGCGCAGGCCGGCGTGAGGGCCCCGTCCGAAGGCAAGCGCAAGGGTTAGGCCCCCTACCCCCACCTCTGGCAAGCCTCCTCTCAATAGCCGCCGACAATCGGCAGGATCTCGCCGGTGATGTAGCTGGAGCATTGCGGCGAAGCGAGGAACACATAGGCCGGCGCGATCTCTTCCGGTTGCGCCGGCCGCTTCATCGGCGTCTTGGCGCCGAACTGGGAAACGTCCTCGGCCTCCTTTTCCGACGGATTGAGCGGCGTCCAGACCGGGCCCGGCGCCACCGCGTTGACGCGGATGCCCTTGCCGATCAGGTTGCCCGACAGAGCGCGCGTGAAGGCGTGGATGCCGCCCTTGGTCATCGAATAGTCGACCAGATGCTTCGAACCCTCGATGCCGGTGACCGAACCGGTGTTGATGATGGCCGAGCCCGGCTTCATGTGCGGCACGGCTGCCTGCGCCATATGGAAATAGCCGTAGAGATTGGTCTTCAGCGTGGTGTCGAAATGCTCCTCGGTGAGGTCGGTGAAATCGGTCGAATGGATCTGGAAGGCGGCGTTGTTGACCAGCACATCGAGGCCACCCAATGCCTTCACCGTCTGCTCGACCGCCTTGCGGCAGAAGGCGCGCCTGGCGACATCGCCGCGCAGCGCCAGGCAGCGCCTGCCCTCGGCCTCGACTGCGCGCTTGGTCGTCTCGGCGTCGCGATCCTCACTGAGATAGGCGATGGCGATATCGGCGCCCTCGCGCGCGAACAGCACCGCCACGGCACGACCGATGCCGGAATCGCCGCCGGTGATCAGCGCCACCTTGCCGTCGAGCTTCTTCGAGCCCTGCCAGAACGGCGCGTCGTAGAGCGGCGCCGGCTCGATCGCCCACTCCTCGCCGGGTTTTGGATGATGCTGCTTCGGGAAAGGCGGCACGGGATATTCGCGCGCCCCGGCCTGCATGGCACCCGGCTCTTTCGCCTTGGCCTTGCGGCGGTCATCGGCGTCGACCTTGCGCTGCACGCGGCGCTGCCTGCCTGCCGCCTTCGATGTGTCGGATTTCGTCAGCATCGCTTCGTCTCCTGGTTTCGATAAGGACAACGTCTGCCGCTCGAAAAGGTTGGCAAAGTCGAAACACCGGACCGGCCGCCCGCGGGCCTCGGCGCCGGTCGCGGCATATCAAAGTTAAATGCGACGACCGGCGCGCGATGGTAGTCGATGCAATGAGGGACCTTGTGGAGGCATCTGATGAAACCGGTTCTTGCGAGCAGTCCCCTTCTGGCCCTGGGCGTCGTCGCCTTCACGATCGCGCCCTTCGCCGGATTGCTATGGCGAACCCGGGAGTGGTTCGGCTGGTGACCGGCCGTGAGTCTGTTCCTGCCCCTGACGATCCGGTTCGCCGATGGCGGCTCGATGGTCGTGTCGTCCATCGCCGATGCCAAGAAGGCGCTCGCCAGGACATGGAAGGATAAGGACGCCGCGACCTATGTCGTGGCGGTCCGCCTGGTGGACGACGCACTCGCAGGGATCTGCCGACCCGCTGTTGCCTTCGACGCGTTCAAGACGGCCGCGGCGGAGCAAGGGCTGCTGAGGCCCGGCGACCGGAGCGCCGCGCTCGTCATGCTCGACGAGCTGTGGGCGCCGGGCAGCGCCAAGTCGGCGGCCCCCAGAAAACCCGGCTGATCGCCCATGGCCTGGAACGTCAGCATCGGCGACGAGGTGATCGTGAACGCCACCATCCTGAAGCTGCTCGGCAGCGGCCGCGCGCGGGTGCGGATCCCGACCCACAACTATCC
>NZ_RZOI01000184.1:0-9105 GCF_004022645.1 Mesorhizobium sp. M4A.F.Ca.ET.020.02.1.1
GTTTTCCTGTCGAACAATGCCGGCGGCATCCTGGGCGGCATCTCGACCGGGCAGGCGATCGTCGCCCGTTTCGCCGTCAAGCCGACCTCCTCGATTCTGACCCCGCGCAAATCGATCGACAAGGACGGCAACGACGTGGAGGTGATGACCAAGGGCCGCCACGACCCTTGCGTCGGCATCCGCGCTGTGCCGATCGGCGAGGCGATGGTTGCCTGCGCGATTGCCGATCACTATCTGCGGCACAGAGGACAGACGGGGAAGGGAGTAGGGCAGTAGGGCAGTAGGGCAGTAGGGCAGTAGGGCAGTAGGGCTAGCTCGCGCTCCGACGCCGAACTTTTCGCTTTCCCCTGCTCCCTTACTGCCCTATTCCCCTACTCCCTTGCGAGCAAAGCGAGCGCACAATGCCATACGACCAAAAGAAGATCGTCGAAGCCATCCGCGCCTTCGAGCGCGGCGAGATCGTCGTGGTCATGGACGATGACGGGCGCGAGAACGAAGGCGACCTGATCGTCGCCGCAGTCCACTGCACGCCGGAGAAGATGGCCTTCATCGTGCGCAATACCTCCGGCATCGTCTGCACGCCGATGCCGCGCGAGGAAGCCAAGCGCCTCAACCTGGCGCCAATGGTGGCCGACAATGACTCCGCCCACACCACCGCCTTCACCGTCAGCGTCGACTTCAAGCACGGCACCACGACCGGCATTTCCGCCGACGACCGCACGCTCACCGTCCGCAACCTCGCCAACGGCAATGTCGGCGCCTCCGATTTCGTCCGCCCCGGCCATATCTTTCCGCTGATTGCGCGCGAAGGCGGCGTCCTGATGCGCTCCGGCCATACCGAGGCCGCCGTCGACCTTTGCAAGCTCGCCGGCCTGCCGCCGATCGGCGTCATCTCCGAGTTGGTCAACGATGACGGCACGGTCAAGCGCGGTCCCGAAGTGCAGGCCTTCGCCGTGGCGCACGGCCTGAAGCAGGTTTCGGTGGCCGATCTCATCGCCTACCGGCAGCGCAAGGAAACGCTGGTCGAGCGCGTCGCCTGCTCCGACATCGACACGCTCGGCGGCAAGGCTCAGGTCTTCACCTACACATTGCCCTGGGATTCCATGCACCACGTCGCGGTTGTCTTCGGCGATATCCGCGACGGTGAGGAGGTTCCGGTGCGCCTGCACTCCGAGGATGTCGTGACCGACGTGTTCGGCACCAGCCATCGGCTCGACGCCATCATGAAGGCGATGGGCGAGCGCGGGCGCGGCGTTATCGTCTACCTGCGCGAGGGCTCAGTTGGCGTTGCCCACCAGGAGCGCAAGCGGCCGGCAAGCGGCGATCGTGAAGACCACGAAGAAGCTCGCCGCCGCGAGAACGAATGGCGCGAGATCGGCCTCGGCGCGCAGATCCTCAAGGATCTCGGCATTTCCTCGATCAACCTTATCGCCTCGCGCGAGCGCCACTATGTCGGCCTTGAAGGCTTCGGCATCCACATCGCCAAGACTGAGATCCTTTAAGGCCGGTCGGCTCCGGGCTGGGAGCGGATGAACGTGTCACTGCCTTCCAGCCAGCGTAGCGGAAGGCTGCTGCTGCGCCGGCCGGCAACATCCGGCCTGGCTTTCCTGATCGACCTCTTCTCGCGCAATGAGCTTGTCGCGCATCGTCCCGATCCGACGCCGGATACGCCGCAGCACAGCGCCGCAAGGCTCGCGCGCGACATCGGCCACTGGGATAGGCACGGCTTTGGCCGCTGGGCGGTCGAGGCGGGCGGGAAGATGGTCGGCTTCGGCGGCGTCACCGTCTCCAGCGATTTCGATGGTCTGAACCTGTCCTACCACCTACAGCCCGAAAGCTGGGCCACGGCTTCGCGACGGAGCTGGTGCAAGAGGCGCTGCACGCCGCCTTCGGTCCATTGCGCGCCGACCGTGTGATCGGCCTGGCGCGCCGCGCCAATCCGGCGTCGCGGCGCGTGCTGCAGAAATGCGGCTTCGTCTTCGAGCGCGATGTAATGTTGCACGGCGCGCCGACGATGCTCTTCGGTGTCACATCGCGGATGTTCGGGCGGCGCGACGAGGATCCAGGGCCGGTCGCCTGGGGACGGGAACGGCCTCGGCTTCATTGCGCGGGAACGGCGCTCGCTTCGCATCCGGTGAGATCGCAATGCGGCCCGGCCAGGCTGCGCTGGCCGATGAGCACCGTCGTCAGCGCGATCACCCCCGCTGCCACCGACACAAGGAAGCCGCTCTGGGCGCCGAACGCATCCACCACGGCGCCGGCGGCGAAGGAGCCGAGCGCCATGCCGATGCCGATTCCGGTCATCACCCAGGTGACTCCCTCGGTCAGCATCGCTTCCGGCACGCGCCGCTCGATCAGTCCGAAGGCGGTGATGAAGGTCGGCGAGATCGCGACGCCGCTGACGAAGACGGCGAGCGCGAGCAGCGGCACCGTGCTGGCAACGAGGAGCGGCAGGGTGGTGAGCGCGATCACGGCGACCGCAATGGCCAGCTGGCGTTGCAGCGGCATTTTCAGGTTGAGCGCGCCGATGATGATGCCGAGGATGAACGAGCCGAGCGCATAGACGCCGATGACCAGGCTTGCCGCTTCCGGCTGGCCGAGCTCCTCGGTGATCGCCACCGTGCTCACTTCCGTGGTGGCGAAGGTCGCGCCAATGAAGATCAGCGCGAAGGTTATGATCTGAACCGGCCGCAGGCGGATCGCCGAGCCGCGCGCACCATGCTCCGCCGGCCGCACGCCGGGTTCGGTCGCACGCTGCAGGATGAAGGCTGCCGAGCCGAAGCCGAGGAACAGGGTGCTTGCAAGCATGCCTGCTTCCGGGAAGAGCGCAGTGCTCAATCCCACCGACAACGATGCCCCGGCGATATAGACCAACTCGTCCGCCGCCGACTCGAAGGCGAAAGCGGTGTTCAGCTCCGGGCGATCCCGGAAGATCTCCGTCCAGCGGGCGCGCACCATCGCCGGGATGCTGGGCATGGCCGCGGCAAGCAGCGCCGAAGCAAACAGCGTCCATATCGGCCAGTCCTGGTTGGCCGCCGCGATCAGCGCTGCGAAGGCGAGCACGGAGATCACCGTCGTCGGCACGACGATGCGCGTCTGGCCGAGGCGGTCCACCAGCCGGGAGATCTGCGGCGCAAGGAAAGCGTTGACCAGCGCGAAGCTCGCCGAAACGGCGCCGGCCAGCCAGTATTCGCCATGGGTCTGCGACAGCATGGCGACGATGCCGATCGGCGCCATGGCGATTGGCAGGCGGGCCACGAAACCGGCCGCGGCGAAGCCCTTGCTTCCGGGAGCTCGAAAGATTTCCGAATAGGGATTCTGCATGGTCTGGGTCCTCGACAAGGGAAGGATCGACAATTACATACGCTGCGTATGAATTCAGATAGATCATACGCCGCGTATGTCAATTGGCATACGAAGCGTATGTGAATAGGGCCAGACCGCATGCGCCGACCTCGCAAGGAGATGATCGCCGAGACGCGCGCCAAGCTGATCGCGGCCGCCCGCCACGCTTTCGGCACCATCGGCTACGCGGACGCCTCGATGGATGATTTCACCGCCTCTGCCGGGCTGACGCGCGGCGCGCTCTATCACCACTTCGGCGACAAGCGGGGATTGCTGCAGGCGGTCATCGCCGAGATCGACGGCGAGATGGCTGCCCGGGTGAACGAGGTGGCGGCGAGGGCGCCGACCCGCTGGCAGCATTTCGTCGACGAATGCACCACTTACATCGAACTGGCGCTGGAGCCGGAAATCCAGCGCATCATGTTCCGCGATGCCCCGGCGGTGCTGGGTGATCCGGCCCAGTGGCCGAACGCCAGCGCATGCACGGCGTCGATGACCGATCACCTGACCAGGCTGCAGGAGGAAGGCGTGGTCGTGGCCGACCTCGACCCCGAGACCACGGCGCGGCTGATCAACGGCGCCAGCAGCCAGGCTGCGCAGCGGATCGCCAATTCGCAGGATCCGGAAGCGACGTCGAAAAAGGCGGTGGCGGCGTTCAAGCAACTGCTCGAGGGGCTGCGCAAGGAGCCCTGAGCGAACGGGTCAGCAACCATGACGCGCGGTTTGTACACCGGTTTTGGGCCGGCGCGGCGCCGCCAAGATTGACAATCGCCGGGGCGAGCGCATCCTCCTCTACCATCTCTGAGGCGGGAGAGTCGGGCCATGTGGGACTTCAGCATCGGCCGGTCGGTGTCCATCATGATCAGGACATGGCCTTTCATCGTCTTTCGCATGATCGTCTATTTCGGCATCACGCTGGCCTACATTATGGCGACCGGCACCGGCGCCAGCGTCGGCTATGGCGTCGGCCACATCTCCACCGACCCCGAGGGGCCGCTCTCCTTCGCGCTGTGGGGCGGGGTGGTCGGCTTCGGCGTCGTGTCCGTAGCGGTCTACTGGATCCGCGAATACATCCTCTACGTCCTCAAGGCCGGGCATATCGCCGTCATGGTCCATCTGATCGACGGCCAGGACGTTCCCGACGGCCAGAACCAGATCTCCTATGCCAGGGCCGTGGTGACCGAGCGCTTCGCCGAGGCCAATGTGCTGTTCGTGATCGACCAGCTGGTCAAGGGCGCCATCCGCGCCATCACCGGCCTCATCGGCGGCATCGCCGCCTTCCTGCCCATTCCCGGTCTCAACGGCCTTGTCAGCTTCATCAACACGGTGATCCGCATGTCGCTGACCTATGTCGACGAGATCATCCTCGGCTACAACATCCGCATCAACTCCACCTCGCCCTTCGAGACGGCGAGGCAAGGCGTCGTGCTCTACGCGCAGAACGGCAAGACCATGGTCAAGAACGCGGTCTGGCTGGCGGTGATCATGTGGGGCGTGTCCTTCGTGATCTTCCTGCTCATGCTGGCGCCAGCCGGCGCCATTCTCTGGGCCATGCCGGGCCAGCTTGGCGGCTGGGCCTTCGTTCTGGCCATCGTCTTTGCCTGGGCCTTCAAGGCAGCCTTCATCGAGCCCTTCGCCATCGCCTCTCTGATGCAGGTCTATTTCGCCACCATCGAAGGCCAGGTGCCCAATCCCGACTGGGACCGCCGGCTGGCGGAAGCCTCCTCGAAATTCCGTGAACTGAAGGACAAGGCGCTGGCGTCCTTCGGCGGCTCGCGCTGGACGCAGCCGGCACCCCAATAGCCGAACCCTTGCCTAATCTCTGTTGAACGTGCCCCTTTGGTGGCGCGAAAACATGGCCAAACCGGTCTTGCGCGCCTATATCGGGGCATGGCTACCCGTCTCTACACTCACCCGGTCTTCCTCGAACACCTCACCCCGCCCGGCCACCCGGAGCGGCCCGACCGCCTGCGCGCTGTCGAGCGCGTGCTTGACGACGAGGCATTTTCGGCGCTTGACCGCGTCAAGGCGCCGGAAGGCGACGAGGCCACCATTCTTTATGCGCATCCGGAGGATTTCGTCGCGCGCGTGCGCGCCGCGATCCCTGAGACCGGCATTGTCTCGATCGATGCCGACACCAGCGCCAGCCCGAAGAGCTGGCAGGCGGCGGTAACGGCGATCGGCGCCGCCAACGCCGCCGTGGATGATGTCTTCGAAGGCCGCGCCGCCAATGTCTTCGTCGCTGCTCGCCCGCCTGGCCACCACGCCGAAAAGACCACCGCCATGGGCTTTTGCCTGTTCAACACCGCGGCGATCGCTGCTCGTTACGCGCAGAAGCAGCACCAGGCCGAGCGTGTCGCCATCGTCGACTGGGACGTGCATCACGGCAACGGCACGCAGGACATCTTCTGGGACGATCCGTCGGTGCTGTACTGCTCGACGCACCAGATGCCGCTTTACCCGGGCACCGGTGCCAGGAGCGAAACCGGCGCCGGCAACATCGTCAACGCGCCGCTGGCGCCTCGCACCGGCAGCGACACGTTTCGCGATGCCTTCCTGTCGCGCGTGCTGCCGTCGATCGACAATTTCGCGCCCGACCTGATCATCATTTCCGCCGGATTCGACGCCCACCATCGCGATCCGCTGGCCGAGATCAACCTGACCGAGGAGGATTTCGACTGGGCGACCGGCCAGCTGATGGAGCGCGCCGGGCGCCATAGCGGCAACCGGCTCGTCAGCCTGCTCGAGGGCGGCTACGATCTGCAGGGATTGGCATTTTCGGTCGCCGCCCATGTCGGGCGGCTGATGAAGGGATAGAGTATGGCAGGCGAAAGCAACGAGGACGTCAAGGCGATGAGCTTCGAGCAGGCGCTCGACGCGCTGGAAAAGATCGTCGATGATCTGGAACGTGGTGACGTGCCGCTCGACCAGTCGATCCGCATCTATGAGCGCGGCGAGGCGCTGAAGGCGCATTGCGACCGGCTGCTCAAGGCGGCCGAAGACAAGGTCGAGAAGATCAGGCTGTCGCGTGACGGCAAGCCGGTCGGCACGGAGCCATTGGACGCGGATTAGTCCGCACGGGGCGGGGCAGAGGAAAGCAGGCAGGAATCCAAGCGATGTGCCGAAACATCAAGACCTTGTTCAACTTCGAACCGCCGGCGACCAATGATGAGGTCCATGACGCAGCCTTGCAATTCGTGCGCAAGCTGAGTGGCTCGACCAAGCCCTCCAAGCGCAATGAGCATGCCTTCAACCATGCGGTCGAGGCGATTGCGGCCGCGGCGCGAGATTTGCTTGATTCGCTTGAAACGACACAGACTCCGCGCAATCGCGAGGAAGAGGCGGCCAAGGCAAAGGCCAGATCCGCCCTCCGTTTCGCCTGAGGGATCGGATGAGCTTCTTTCCGGGAAACGATCCTGAGCCCGGCGATTCGTTCGCCTGCGACCAGATCGAACTGATGGTCATTCCCAACGCCAAGGACATTGGCGGCTTCGAGGTTCGCCGCGCCCTGCCCACCGCGAAACGCCGTCTGGTCGGGCCGTTCATCTTCTTCGACCGCATGGGGCCGGCCATCCTGCGCGCCGGCCACGCCATCGATGTCCGCCCGCATCCACATATCGGGCTTTCCACCGTCACCTATTTGTTCGACGGCAGGATCAGACATCGCGACTCGCTCGGTACCGAAATGGTCATCGCACCGGGCGACGTGAACCTGATGACCGCCGGGCGCGGCATCGTCCATTCCGAGCGCACGCCTGAGGAATTGCGTGGCGCGCCGATGTCGATCTCCGGCCTGCAGACCTGGCTGGCGCTGCCCGACGGCAAGGAGGAAGTCGCCCCGGTCTTCCAGAACACCGCGGTGATGCGCCTGCCCGAGATCGATGCTGAAGGCGTCAGCGGTCGCGTCGTCATCGGCGACTTTTCTGGACTGCGCTCACCGGTTTCGACCGCCTCGGACACCCTTTATGCCGATCTGAGGCTGGCGGCTGGCGCCAGCGTCAAGATTCCGGCCGATGCCGAGGAACGCGCCATCTACACGCTGGAAGGCGAGGTCTCGATTGCCGGGGACCGTTTCCCGGCCGAGCGGCTTCTGGTGTTCAAACCGGGCGACGAAATCGTGGTTTCGTCGGAGAACGGTGCCCATTTCATGCTGTTCGGCGGCGCCTCGCTCGGCTCCCGGCGCTACATCTGGTGGAATTTCGTTTCGTCGTCGAAAGAGCGCATCGAGCAGGCGAAAGAAGAATGGAAGACGGGCCGCTTCGATATCGTTCCCGGAGACGAGGAAGAGTTCATTCCGTTACCGGACAATTAACGTCAGAACCATCCGCGTCATTGACACGCATTTACATTCGCCGGGCGGCGGCATATTTCGCCCATGATCAACGTGCATGACATCAGGTTTGACCAGGCCTCTCAACAAGTGAACGCGACGCTGCAAACGCCACTCCTCGACAAGGTCCGCATCCCCGCGGATCTGAGGACGCTTGACGAAAGCGAGCTGCCGCAGCTCGCCTCGGAACTGCGCGCCGAGCTGATCGATGCCGTTTCCCACACCGGCGGTCACCTTGGCGCCGGGCTCGGCGTGGTCGAGCTCACCGTTGCGCTACACTACGTCTTCAACACGCCGGACGACAGGCTGATCTGGGATGTCGGCCACCAGGCCTATCCGCACAAGATCCTGACCGGCCGCCGCGACCGCATCCGCACCTTGCGGCAGGAGGGCGGCCTTTCCGGCTTTACCCGGCGGGCCGAGAGCGAATACGACCCCTTCGGCGCGGCCCACTCCTCGACCTCGATTTCCGCCGGCCTTGGCATGGCTGTCGGACGCGAGTTGTCTGGCGGACGCAACAACGTCATTGCCGTCATCGGCGACGGCGCCATGTCGGCCGGCATGGCCTATGAGGCGATGAACAATGCCGGTGCCCTCGATGCCCGGCTGATCGTCATCCTCAACGACAACGACATGTCGATCGCTCCACCGACCGGCGCGATGAGCGCCTATCTAGCGAGGCTCGCCTCCGGCAAGGCCTATCTCGGCCTGCGCGATTTCGGCAAGAAGCTGACCTCCTACCTCGGCAAGCGCGCCGACCGCGCCATCACGCGGGCAGTCGAGCATGCGCGCGGCTACGTTACCGGCGGCACGCTGTTCGAGGAACTCGGCTTTTATCACATCGGCCCGATCGACGGGCACAATCTCGAGCATTTGATCCCGGTGCTGAAGAACGTCCGCGACAATGCCGACGGCCCGGTGCTGATCCATGTCGTGACCCAGAAGGGCAAGGGCTATGGCCCGGCGGAAGCCGCCGCCGACAAATATCACGGCGTCAACAAATTCGACGTCATTACTGGCGCGCAGGCCAAGGCGCCCGCCAACGCTCCAAGCTACACCAAGGTCTTCGCCGAGAGCCTGATCCAGGAAGCGCACGCGGACGACCGCATCGTGGCGATCACCGCCGCCATGCCGAGCGGCACCGGGCTCGACCTCTTCGGCGAGGTTTTCCCGACCCGGACGTTCGATGTCGGCATCGCCGAGCAGCATGCGGTGACGTTCGCCGCCGGGCTCGCCACCGAGGGCTACAAGCCCTTCGCCGCCATCTATTCGACCTTCCTGCAGCGCGCCTACGACCAGGTTGTCCATGACGTGGCGATCCAGAAGCTGCCGGTGCGCTTTCCAATCGACCGCGCCGGCTTCGTCGGCGCCGACGGCGCCACCCATTGCGGCGCCTTCGACACCACCTTCCTCGCGTCGCTGCCCGGCTT
>NZ_RZOI01000185.1:0-9070 GCF_004022645.1 Mesorhizobium sp. M4A.F.Ca.ET.020.02.1.1
AGCCTCGGCGAAGGTCGCAACTATGGCCGCTCGACCATCGGCGGCGGCCGCAAGGCCAATGTCGAATATGTCTCGGCCAATCCGACCGGGCCCATGCATGTCGGCCATTGCCGGGGCGCGGTGGTGGGCGACACGCTCGCCAATCTGATGGCCTTCGCCGGCTACGATGTGACCAAGGAATATGTCATCAACGACGCTGGCTCGCAGATCGACGTGCTCGGCCGCTCGGCCCTGCTGCGCTATCGCGAGGCGCTCGGCGAGACGATCGGCGAGATCCCGCCCGGCCTCTATCCGGGCGACTATCTCGTGCCGGTCGGCCAGGCGCTGGCGCAGGAGTTCGGCGGCAAACTGCTGCAGATGCCGGAGGACGAGGCGCTGGCCATCGTCAAGGATCGCACTATCGACGCAATGATGGCGATGATCCGTGAGGACCTGGCGCTGCTCAACGTGCATCACGACGTGTTCTTCTCCGAGCGCACGCTGCACGCCGACCATGCCAAGAAGATCAGGGCGGCGATCGCCGACCTGACGCTGAAGGGTCATATCTACAAGGGCAAGCTGCCGCCGCCCAAGGGCGAGAAGCCGGACGACTGGGAAGACCGCGAGCAGACCCTGTTCCGCTCGACGGCCGTCGGCGACGACATGGACCGGGCGCTGGTCAAGTCGGACGGTTCCTTCACCTATTTCGCCGCCGATGTCGCCTACCTCAAGGACAAGGTGGAGCGCGGCTTCGTCGACCTGATCTATGTGCTGGGCGCCGACCATGGCGGATACGTCAAGCGGCTGGAGGCGCTCGCCCGGGCCATCGCCGGCGACGAGGTGAAGCTCACAGTGCTGCTTTGCCAACTGGTGAAGTTGTTCCGCGACGGCGAGCCGGTCCGCATGTCCAAGCGCTCCGGCGATTTCGTCACACTGCGCGAGGTGGTCGAAGAGGTCGGTCGCGATCCGATCCGCTTTATGATGCTTTACCGCAAGAACGACGCGCCGCTCGACTTCGATTTCGCCAAGGTGACCGAGCAATCGAAGGACAATCCGGTGTTCTACGTGCAGTACGCCTCGGCGCGCTGCCACTCGGTGTTCCGGCAGGCGAGCGAGCAGTTGGGCGAGGCTAATTTCGATCGCAACCGGCTGACGGCTTCGGTGGCTTCGCTCTCGGACGAGGGCGAAATCGGCCTGATCCGGAAGCTGGCTGAATATCCCAGGCTGATTGAGTCCGCGGCTCTTGCATTGGAGCCGCACAGGCTGGCATTCTACCTCTACGATCTGGCTTCCAGCTTCCATGGACACTGGAACCGGGGGACCGATAATCCCGACTTACGTTTTGTTAAGGTTAACGACCGACAATTGACGTATGCCAGACTAGGGCTGGTGCAGGCTGTTTCGGACGTTTTGACGTCCGGCCTGACGCTGATAGGGGCGGATGCGCCCACCGAGATGCGTTAGGTTTGACTAAAAAACCTGTCACCTTTTGCCCACATTGCGCTGGTAAGGGCCAACCCTGCGCGACGTCCATGGCGTCCGACTGTGTGCGAGTTCGGGAACAATAATGGCAGACAGAACCCAGCTGAAAGTAGCCGATCGCAACGACATCGCTGACGACGATCCGTTTGCGGAACTGACCAGGATCATGGGTTTCGACCCGCGCCAGCCGGTAAAGCCGCAGGCGCCTGTCCAGAAGGCTGCGCCCGCCAATCAGCCTGCCGCGGAGGGCGATTTCGACATCGACCTCGAGAAGGAACTGATGGGCGAGTTCGGCGCGGAGGAGAGCAAAGCCGTCGCGCAACCGAAAGAGCCGGCTTTCGAAGCCGCGGCCCGCAACGCGCTTGACGACGAGCTTGCGGCGTCGCTCGACCAGGACTTCGTGTTCGACGATATCGAGGACCATCATTTCGCCACCGCGCCCGCGGCAGGCGCTGTAGCGGCGCCGCAGGTCGATGCGGAGCCTGAGCTCGCAGCGGCCTTCGATGATGATCTCGGCCAGGCGGTCGCCAGTTCGCTCGAAGACGTCTCTCCGCTCGACGACGATCTGCCGATGGACGACGAGCTTGCCGCGTCGCTCGATCGGGAATTCCAGCTCGGCGATCATGCCGTCGAGGCAGTCGACCATCGTGCCGCAGAGGTTGCAGCGCCGGCGGTCGAAACCGCGTTCGAGGACGATTTCGATAATGCTGTTTCCCTGTCGCTCGAGGATGAACTGACGCTCGACGACCACGCGTCCGCTGATGACTACGTCGCTCTGGCCGTTGCCGAACATCCGGCGCCTGTTCAGGCTGTTGCCGACCAAGCGATTTCAGAGGAGGACTTTTCTGGTCACTTCGACGAGGCGATGGCCGATGTCGACACGGATATCGAGGCGCAGGCGGAACACCCGGCTGAAATCGATGAGCCGCTGACCGTCGAACAGCCTGCCGACGCTGCTTATGCCGCCGACACAGACGGTTCCGAGCTTGCCGAGCAGGCGTCCTTCGACGACGATTTCGCGCTCAGCATCGACGATGCCGAAGAGTCGCTGGCTGCCGCAGTGCCTGTCGAGCCTGTATATGCCGTCGAAGGCGATGCCACAGACCTTGCCGCGCAGGAAGCCTTCGAAGATGATGTCGAGCATGCGCTGACCGAAGAGGTTGAAGAGCCGGCTGCCGAATTCGCCGCCTTTGCGGACGAGCCGATCGCGCCTGCGGTCTTCGAGCTTGATATCGAAGATGCGCCGGCCGGAGAGGTTGAAGAACCTGCTGCCGAGATCGCCGCCGCTGCGGCCGAACCGATCACGCCCGCGGCCGTTGCGGTCGAGCCATCGGAACCTGCGACCGCCGCCAATGAGCGAAGCCTCGAGGATGAGCTTAACGCGCTGCTCGGCGCGATGAGCGCGCGGCCGATGCCCGTCGCTAGGGAACCCGAACCTATCCGTCAGCCGGTGGCGGAGAAGCCCGCGGATCAGCAGACCGTCGATGACCTCGATTGGGATCTCGACGGCCACGAGGACGCCCAGCCGCAGCAGGATGAGGCGGCCAAATCGGCCGAAGCCGATTCCGGCGATCTTCCGGGGGGTGAACTCGAAGGCCTGGATCTTTCTGCCAAGAATGCAACGGCCTCCGCCGACATTGACTTCGACGATGACGCATTTGATGCCGCCTTTGCCAAGGGCATTGAGGGCGATCGGGAGCCTGGCCATTCCGTGGCACCCGCCTCGCCTTCGCAGGACTGGCTGCGCTCGACCCCGCCCGAACCGGCGCGGTCGTGGAGCCGCGTGACCCCGGTCGCCGCACCTGCCCAGGCTTCATTCACAGCCCAGCCGACGGCGTCGGTGGCGCCGGTTTCGATCGCGCCGTCATACCGGCAGGAGCCGGTCGTGGAGGACGTTCCGGTCTATGCAGAGCCTGAGCCTGAGCCCGCGCAGCCGGACTATCAGCAAGCCTATGACGAGATGCCTGACGTCGAGACGGTCGACGTGCCGGAGCGTGTGGTGGCGCTTGCCGACGACCTCGAAATTCCCGAACTGGACTTCGAGGAAGAAAAGCCGGCAGCGCCGGCCTATGACGATCTCGATGCCGAGTTTGCCGGTCTGCTGAATGAAATGAACGCGGTCGAGGTCGCGCCCGCGCCGACACCGGCTCGAGCCGCCGCCTATGAGGACGACAGCTACGGCGCCGGATTCAAGCCGGGCCACGATCACGGCGACGCGCGCGCCTATGCGGCGGCGAAGCCGGCTGAAATGCTCGCAGCCCCAGCGCCGGTTTCCCAGGCCGCCGCGACGGGCGGCTTCGATATGGACAACCTGCCCGGCAGCCGGCCGGTCGCGCAGGCCGACGATTTCGCGGTCGATGAGCTCGACTACGACCCCGAGCTTGACCAGGAGATGGCGGTGCCGGGCCTTGCCGAGCGTGAGGCCGCTAGGCCGCGCGGCCGTGGCGTGCTGATCGCCGCCGTGGTCGGCGCCGTGGCCCTGGCCGGTGGTCTTGGCGCCTTTGCCTTGTCCTTTGGCGGCAAGGGCGGCAGCGAGGCGCCGGTTATCGTCAAGGCCGACAACGCGCCAATCAAGGTCAAGCCGGAGAATCCGGGCGGCACGGTGGTGCCGAACCAGGACAACAAGGTCTACGACGCGGTGGTCAAGGGTACCAAGCCGGCCGAGCCGGTGCAGGAAAAGCTGGTCACCAACACCGAAGAGCCAGTCGATGTGAAAGCCAAGGAGCCGGAGAGCCGCGTCGTCGATCTTTCGCCGGCCGATACCGACGCCGCTGCGGGCACGGACGCCGTGGGCAATGCCGCCGCGACGGCGACGACTTCCGGATTGGTCCCCTTGTCGGCTTCCTGCAGGACCTGGGCTATGCGATCCTCGGATTTCGGCGCCGGCGCCGCATCGGCGCTGCCCGGCGCATCCACGCCCGGCATCGCCGTCGCGCCACGCAAGGTCAGGACCATGATGGTCAAGCCCGATGGCTCGCTGGTTGCGCGCGAGGATCCTGCACCCGAGGCTGCTTCGCAGGTTGCTGCCGCCGAACCGGCCGATCCGGCGCCGCAGCATGTCGCCCCCGCGGCGCAGGCCGGCGCCGAGCAGACCGGCACAGTGGCGCCGGCGACCGATCAGGCGAGCGATCAGCCGACCGACCAGGTTGTCAGCGCCGACCAGACCGAGGCCGCACAGCCGCTCAAGCCGGCCGAGGCGCCAAAGGCCGAGGCGAAGGCCGAAGCCAAGACGCAGGCCGCCCACACCCAGTCGGCCAACACGCCGGCCACTGTTCCGGTGGCGCCGCAGCGTCCGTCCGACCAGCCGGTCGACGTCGTCGGCGAGGTGAAGCCCGACCAGGTCGCCTCCATATCGCCGAGCGCAGCAGCGGCAGGTGGTGGTTCGTGGTCGATGCAGATCGCCTCGCAGCCGACGGTTGAAAGCGCGCAGTCCACATACCAGGACCTGCAGCGCCGCTACGGCAGCGTGCTGTCGGGCCGCACCGCCAACATCGTCAAGGCCGAGATCGCCGGCAAGGGCACCTTCTACCGCGTCCGCGTGCCGGCGCAGTCGCGCAACGACGCGATCGCCCTGTGCACCAGCTATAAGGCGGCCGGCGGCAACTGCTTCGTGTCGCGCTGAGTCTGGGCGCAATCCAGTCAACCCGGCGCGGCCGCAGGGCCGCGCCGGTTTTTTGCGGGATCGGGCCTTCAACCGCTTGTCATGCGGGTGATTCCCTTTGTCCGCGCGAAGCCCTAAGCTCCAAGGCATGACCGAATCAAAATCCATGATCCTCGGCTGCGCCGGGAAATCGCTCACCCCAGAGGAAATCCGCTTCTATCGCGACGAGCGGCCCTGGGGTTTCATCCTGTTTGCCCGCAATGTCGGCGAGACCGAGCAGATCCGCGATCTGGTGGCTTCGATGCGCGACGCCGTCGGGCGTACGGACGCGCCGGTGTTCATCGACCAGGAAGGCGGCCGGGTGCAGCGCCTGCGGCCGCCGCTGGCACCGAACTATCCTGCGGGTGGCGCGCTCGGCGCGCTGTGGCGCAATGACCGCGAGGCCGGCCGCCGCGCCGCATGGCTGATGGCGCGCTTGCATGCCTTCGACCTGCTTCGTCATGGCATAACCGCCGATTGCCTGCCCGTGCTCGACGTGCCGGTGGAAGGCGCCAGCGATGTCATCGGCGCGCGCGCCTACGGCAAGGAGCCGGGTTCCGTGATCGAGCTCGGCCGCGCCGCGGCCGAGGGGCTGATGTCGGGCGGCGTGCTGCCGGTGATGAAGCACATTCCCGGGCACGGGCGGGCCTTTGCCGACACGCATTTCGAACTGCCGACCGTCGACACGCCGCTCAGCGAACTGCGCAGCCATGATTTCGCTCCGTTCAAGGCGCTCAACGATTTGCCGATGGCAATGACGGCGCATGTCGTCTACAGCGCCGTCGATCCGGAAAACCCGGCAACGACCTCGGCAAAGGTGGTCAACGACATCATCCGCGGCGAGATCGGCTTCGACGGTCTGCTGATGAGCGACGACACCTCGATGAAGGCACTTTCTGGGGATTTCCCGACAAAGGCGGCGGCGATCCTTGCGGCGGGCTGCGATCTGGTCCTTCACTGCAACGGCGTTTTCGAGGAAATGTCAGGCATTGCGTCACGCACCACGGCGCTTGCCGGCAAGTCGCTCGAGCGCGCCGAGCGGGCGCTGTCCTATATTAAAGATCGCGACCTCGCGAACGAGACCGAGATACGCGCCGAGTTTGCCACCTATTTCGACGCGGTGGCCTGACAGGGGAAAGAGACAGGGGCAGTGGCGGAAACATTGGACAGCAAGGCCGCGAAGGCCGCACCGATGGACCGTCTGTGGGCCGAGAACGACGATGCGCGCGTCACCGGCGATCCGTCGCTGGTCGTCGACGTCGCCGGCTTCGAGGGCCCGCTCGACCTTCTCCTGCACCTGGCGCGCAACCAGAAGGTCGATCTGGCGCGCATATCGATCCTGGCGCTGGCTGAGCAGTACCTCGCCTTCATCGAGAAGGTGAGGGCGCTGAGGCTGGAGCTTGCCGCCGACTATCTGGTGATGGCGGCGTGGCTCGCCTTCCTGAAGTCGAAACTTCTGATCCCCAAGCAGCCGGGCGAAGAGGGCGAGAGCGGCGAGGAACTGGCGGCGGTGCTGCAGTTCCGGCTGAAGCGGCTGGAGGCGATGCGCGATGCCTCGGCAAGGCTGGTCAACCGCAACCGGCTCGGCCGCGACGTGTTCGCGCGCGGCATGCCGGAGATGGTCATCATCGAGAAGCGCAACGCGTACTCCGCCTCGCTTTACGATCTGCTCACCGCCTATGCGCAGCAGCGCCAGAAGCAGGCGATCAACAATGTGACGATCGCCAGGCGTGGCGTGTGGTCGCTCAAAGATGCGCGCGACATCCTGAACAGGCTGGTCGGCACGCTCAGCGACTGGACGGCGCTGGACAGTTTCCTGATCGAGTATCTCGCGGCGCCGGAGGAGCGGCGCACGGCGGTCGCCAGCTCCTTCGCCGCGACGCTCGAACTGGTGCGTGAGGGCAAATTGGACTTGCGGCAGGAGCAGGTGTTCGCGCCGATCTATCTGCGCGGCCGCGCGCAAGGCATAAAGGCAGTCGAGGTGGTAGCATGAGCGAACGCGCCAACGCTTCGGTCATTCCGTTCAAGGTCGAGGACGAGGCCGAGGAACCTGCGGTCGAGCAGGCTTGCGTCGAGAATCCGGCCGAGCGGCTCGCTCTGGCGGAAGCCGTGCGCATGGCCGAGGCAATCATCTTCGCCAGCGCCGAGCCGGTCAGCGAAAAGCAGCTTGCCGCACGTCTGCCCGACGGCATCAACGTCACCGCTGCTATGGCCGACCTGCAGCAGATCTATGCCAGGCGCGGCGTCAATCTGGTGCGTGTCGGCGATGCCTGGGCCTTCCGTACCGCCGGCGATCTCGCCTTCCTGATGAGCCGCGACACCATCCAGCAAAGGAAGCTCTCCCGCGCGGCGCTCGAAGTGCTGGCGATCATCGCCTATCACCAGCCGGTGACGCGGGCCGAGATCGAGGACATCAGAGGCGTCGAAACCTCCAAGGGCACGCTCGACACGCTGATGGAGACGGAATGGATCAGGATGCGCGGCCGACGCCGTACGCCCGGCCGTCCCGTCACCTACGGCACGACGGACGCCTTCCTCGATCATTTCGCGCTGGAGGAGATCCGCGATCTTCCCGGCATGGAGGAACTGAAAGGCGCCGGGCTGCTTTCGACCCGCATGCCATCGAATTTCTCCGTGCCGCTGCCGCCGGCCGACCCTGACGCGCTGACCGAGGACGAGGATGCATTGACCGACATCGACCTCGAGGAACTCGGCCTGTTGACGCCGCGCGTCACGGAAGATTGACCCGTAAGATCCGTTGAAAACGGGCGGCAGGCGATGGGCTGCGCGGATTCGTAGCGGGCACTCGCGGCAAAAGTGCGTGACTTCCGACCGCCTTTCATCAACTCTGTTGCGGTTGTGTTTGAATCCCAACGCGAAAACGCATAGATCATCGCCAGGGAAATCATTCGAGAGAGAGTAGCTATGGGTTCGTTTTCGATTTGGCACTGGATGATCGTGCTGGTGATCGTGCTGCTGGTGTTCGGCCGCGGCAAGATTCCCGAGCTGATGGGCGACATGGCCAAGGGCATCAAGAGCTTCAAGAAGGGCATGGCCGACGACGACGCTGACGACAAGCGCACCGTCGAGCACCGCGCCGACGAAACCGTTTCGGCGGTGAAGGAGAAGGCCAGCAAGAGCTGAGCCCGAGGTTCTAGTCGGAACAGATTGCCATGTTTGAAGTCGGCTGGACCGAGATGCTGGTGATCGCGGTCGTCATGATCGTGGTCGTCGGGCCGAAGGATTTGCCCAATATGCTGCGCACCTTCGGCCGCACGACGGCAAAGCTGCGCGCCATGGCCGCCGACTTCCAGAAGCAGTTCAACGAGGCGCTGAAGGAAGCCGAGCTCGACGACGTCAAGAAGTCGGTCGACGAGCTCAGGGGGCTCAGCCCGGTCGCCGAGATCCGCAAGCAGCTCAATCCGTTCGAGCAGGCGGCGGCCGATGTCCGCTCTGGCGTCGATGCGGCGATGAAGCCGAAGCCTGCCGTCGATCCGGCCACGCCCGTTGCTTCGACGCCACAAGCCAGCGAACCGCTGAAGAACGGCGCCACGGTATTGCCTGGCGTCGAGGCGCCGGAAGCGACGCCGGCGGCGCCGATCTTTCCAGCGATGACCGACGATGCCGTGGTAACGCCGGCGGTTGCCGCTGCAACGGCGGCGCCGCAGACGGTGGAAGCCAAGAAGCCGGCCACGGCGAAGGCCGTCAAGGCACCAGCAACCGTGGCGAGGGCGACGGCTGCGAAG
Organism: Mesorhizobium sp. M4A.F.Ca.ET.020.02.1.1; assembly: GCF_004022645.1. Lineage (NCBI taxonomy): Bacteria > Pseudomonadati > Pseudomonadota > Alphaproteobacteria > Hyphomicrobiales > Phyllobacteriaceae > Mesorhizobium > Mesorhizobium sp. M4A.F.Ca.ET.020.02.1.1. The sequence continues at coordinate 8,848 of NZ_RZOI01000185.1, forward strand.
GCAAAGCCGACGCCAGCGAAAGCGGCCAAGCCAGCCGCGCCAGCAAAGACATCCAAGCCGGCCGCAACCAAGGCGGCGAGCAAGGCTGATGTGAAGCCCGCGCCGGCGACGAAGCCCGCGCCGGCGACGAAGCCCGCGCCGGCGACGAAGCCCGCGCCTAAGAAGACGGCGGGAGCCGCCAAGTGAGCGTCACGGACCAGGAAAGAGACGAAATTGAGAAATC
>NZ_RZOI01000186.1:0-9041 GCF_004022645.1 Mesorhizobium sp. M4A.F.Ca.ET.020.02.1.1
GTGTCGGAGCAGACGAACATGTGGCCGCCATGGTCGTCGAGGATGACCTCGTCGAGATAGACGTTCTCGGCCGCGCAGAGCGCGCAGGGCTGGTCGAAGGTCTGCACCTCGAAAGGATGGTCCTCGAAATCGAGGCTGACGACGTCGGTGAAGGGCGGCACGGCATAGATGCGCTTTTCGCGGCCGGCGCCGAACAACTGCAAAGCCGGCGAACGATGCATTTTCGGATTGTCGAATTTCGGCGTCGGCGACGGGTCCATCACGTAGCGGCCCTCGACTTTGACCGGATAGGCGTAGGTGGTGGCGATGCGGCCGTGCCTGGCGATGTCCTCGTAGAGTTTGACATGCATCAGGCCGTATTCCTCCAGCGCATGCATCTTGCGCGTTTCGGTCTCGCGCGGCTCGAGGAAGCGCAGCGGCTCGGGGATCGGCACCTGATAGACCAGAATCTGGCCCGCGGTCAGCGGATGCTCGGGGATACGATGGCGGGTCTGGATGATCGAGGCCTCGGCCGTCTCGGTGGTGACGGCGACGTTGGCGACCTTCTTGAAGAAGGCGCGGATCGAGACGGCATTGGTGGTGTCGTCGGCGCCCTGGTCGATGACCTTCAGCACGTCGTCGGGGCCGATGATCGAAGCGGTGACCTGGACGCCGCCGGTGCCCCAGCCATAGGGCATCGGCATTTCGCGCGAGGCGAAAGGCACCTGGTAGCCGGGTATGGCGATGCCCTTGAGGATGGCGCGGCGGATCATCCGCTTTGTCTGTTCGTCGAGATAAGCGAAGTTGTAGGTGGCGATGTCGGTCATGGCGATCACATCCGCTCCGTGCTACCGAATTGACTTGCAAGGCGTGGAAACCGGACCCGATCGGAATGAATTCTGCCGGATGGATGCACCTCGGGATCGTGTTGCTGGCGTTCGCCGGCGCGGTCGTCTTTTTTCTTCGGCGCACGATTTTTCCGGCGCCAAGGGAAGGTTCCAACAATTCCGAAAGTTGGTACGGCGGCGGTGGTGGCTACGAGGGCCACAGTGGACACGATGGCGGTGGGCACGCCGGTCACGGTGGCGGAGACAGCTGAGCTCATTGCACGACCTCCAATTCCCTGTAGCGCGCCAGCCGCTCGGCCATCGTGCCGGTGTGCAGCTCGAACAGACGGTTGTCGTCGTCGTGGAAATAGATCGAGCGGCCTTCGCCCTCGACGCGCGGGCGCGGCGGGCGCATGTCGATGCCGAGTCTTCTGACACGCTCGGCGTAGCGGTCGAAATCGGCGTCGTCGATCTTGAAGGCAATGTGATTGTAGCTGGGCTCGGTAAGCGGCTCGCCCTGCATGATCGCGATCCAGAGATCGCCGATCAGGAAGAATTTTTCATGCGACAGCGAGAACTGCCGGGCGCCGCTGTCATAGATCTCGCGCGCGTCGAATACGCCGGTCAGGATCTCGCTCATGCGGTCGAGGTCGCGCACGACGAAGGTTATGTAGGAGAGGCTCTCGATCATTCGGCGGCCTCCCGCTTCTCCTCGCCAGTGCGGTGATTTTCGCGGGCGTCGTGCTCGGCGCGCATACGGCGCACAAGGTCGAGCTCGGCCTGGAAGTCGACATAATGCGGCAGCTTCAGGTGCTCGACGAAGCCGGTCGCCTGGACATTGTCGGAATGCGAGATGACGAACTCCTCGTCCTGCGCGGCGGCGACGACATCCTCGCCCAATTCGCTGGCCCGCAAGGCCCGATCGCAGAGCGCCATCGCCATCGCCTTGCGCTCGCTCTGGCCGAAGACCAGGCCGTAGCCGCGGGTGAATTGCGGCGGCGCCTTGGCCGAGCCCTTGAACTGGTTGACCATCTGGCATTCGGTGACGCGGACCGAGCCCAGCGGCACGGCGAAGGGCAGTTCCGGCACCTCCAGTTCCAGCTCGACCGCGCCAATGCGGATTTCGCCGACGAAGGGATGGTTGCGGGCATAACCGCGCTGGGTGGAATAGCCGAGAGCCAGCAGAAACCCCTCGTCGCCGCGCGACAGGGCTTGCAAGCGGATGTCGCGCGCCATCGGGAACTGCAGCGGCTCGCGGGTGATGTCGCCGGGGACGTGGTCGCCGGGCATGTCGCCGTCGGCCTCGATCAGGCCTTCGCGGGCAAGGATCGCCGAAACGCGCAGCATCGGCTCGGCCTCGATGGGGCGTTCCATCGGCTCGGCGACGTCGCCGCCGGCGGCAAGTTCGGGATCGAGCAGCCGGTGGGTGTAGTCGAAGGTCGGGCCGAGCAGCTGACCGCCGGGCAGGTCCTTGTAGGTCGCCGACACGCGGCGCTCGATGAGCATGGCGCCGGTGTCGACCGCGCTGGTGTAGCCGAAGCGCGGCAGCGTGGTGCGATAGGCGCGGATGAGGAAGATCGCTTCGATCATGTCGCCGCGTGCCTGGACAATGGCGAGCGCGGCCAGCTCGCGGTCGTAGAGCGAACCCTCGCTCATCACCCGGTCGACGCCGAGCGCCAGTTGCTCGACGATCTGGTCGAGGCGCAATGCCGGCACTGAGCGGTCGCCGCGCCGGCGATCGGCAAGCAGGCGGTGCGCATTGGCAATCGCGGCCTCGCCGCCTTTCACCGCGACATACATGTCAGGCCTCCATCGTCTTGATGCGCGTGGTGCGCGGCAGGCAGGCGACCCCGTCCGGTGCTGCCAGGATGATGTCGACGCCGCGCGGAAAGCGCTGGCTGTTCTGCTTCCACTGCTCGATGAAGTGGCGCGGCATCTCGGCCGGCGCGAGCATCGCCATCTTCTCGATGCCCGGGCCTTCGAGCAGCAGGGGAGCGCCCGAGGCGAGATCGCTGACGATGAGGATCAGCGTCGTCGAGCGGTCGGGATATTCCTGCGTGCCTTGCGAAAAGCCATCCAGCGCCATCATCTCGGCCGGCCTGGCCACAATGGCGAAATGCGCGTCGGCCGGCGTGTTGGCGAGCGGCGCGCCGGTGTGGAAGCCGAGCCAGGATCTGACCGACGGCTCGGCTTGCAAGCCCGGATCGAGCCAGAGCGCCGTGTCGTTGTCGCAGAGCGCCAGCGCGACCGCGCCTGAAGTCGCTGACAGTGGCGCCGGCGGACGGGCAAAGGCCGGCAGCGGCTGCACGCTGCCCGGCCGCGCCATCGCATCCATGACGGCGCGGAACACCGTCTGCGCATTGAAGACCGGATCGGCGAAACCGCCTTCGATCGATTGCGTCTCCATCAGTCCTCTCCGCGCACCATGGTGAAGAAATCCACTTTTGTCGCCGCCGTCTCGGCACGGCGTTTTTCGTGCGCCTCGGTGAGCACAGCGCGCAGCGGCGCGATCACCCTGGTCTCGACAACGTCGCGATGGGCCGGGTCCTGCCACAGCGCATCGGCGATCGCGGCCAGCTTCGCCTTCTGCCTGTCGCGGCCGAGCGCATAGCTATGGCCGACCTGGCCGGAGGGCAGGCGCACCGTGGCGCGGGTGACCGTCGCCTCGCCGACATTGAAGGGCGCGCCGCCGCCGCCGATGCGGCCGCGCACCGTCACCAGGCCGGTTTCGGGGCCGCGCAGTAGCTCGGCTTCCAGGGGCAGGCCGGCCTCGCTCCAGAGCCGGGCGATCTCGTCGCCGCCGGACTGCGCCAGCGTCGCCATCGCCGCCTTGCGCCCGGCCTGCTCGCGCGCTTCCTGTCCTCGCATGGCGGCACTCCATCGGTTGCGCAAATTTGTCTATTGATATAGACAATTATACAAATTATACGCATTAGCTAGCGCGAGTCCATGACGGGTGGATGACACCGGCGAAAAGTCTGGGCTGGTGAGAGAACCGGGGGCGGGCATGAGTGGGCAGCAGGCAGCCAGCATCGAGCGGCGCAGCGGCGTTTCGCTGTGGCGGCAGATCGCCGATCAGATTTTGCAGGGAATCGCCGCCGGCGACTTTGCCGAGAACGCGGCGCTGCCGCCGGAAATGGCGCTTGCCGAACGCTATGGCGTCAACCGCCATACGGTGCGCAGCGCCATCGCGGCGCTGGTGCAGGAAGGCGTGCTCAGGGCCGAGCAGGGGCGCGGCACCTTCGTTTTGTCGCGCAAGCGGCTCTCCTACCCGATCGGCGCCCGCACGCGCTTTTCGACGGGCCTGCAGGGGCAGACGAGCGAACGGCATATTGCGCTGCTTGCCTCATCGGTTGAGCCGGCCAGCCGGCGCATCGCCGATGCCTTGAAGCTCGCCAGGGGAGCCGCCCTGCTCTGCCTGGAGACGCGCGGCGAAGCCGATGGCCATCCGGTGTCGCGCGCCACCGCCTGGTTCGACGCCAAACGCTTCGCCGGTATCGATGCCGCCATGGCGGAGACGGGATCGGTCACCGCATCGCTGAAGCGCTTCGGCATCAACGACTATCTCAGGCAATCGACGGTGCTGTCGGCGCGCCATGCCGATGCCGCCGATCTTGCCGATCTCGACCTGCAGCCCGGCGCCATCGTGCTGGTGACGGTCGCGGTCAACGTCACACTCGACGGTCAGCCGATCCAGTTTTCCGAGTCGCGGTTTCCGGCGGAGCGGGTCGAGCTGAAACTGTCGGCCAATGACTAGCTGATGCCGTAGAAGCGCGCGGCGGTGCCGCCGAAGACGGCGTCCTGCTCCACCGGCGAAAGGCCTGCCAGGAGTTCCCTCGCGGCGGCCAGCCAATTCTCGTAGGTGGCGGCGAGCTCGCACACCGGCCAGTCGCTGCCGAACATCAGCCGGTCCGGCCCGAAGCAGGCGAGCAGGTGGTCGGCATAGGGCTTGAGGCCGGCGATCGACCAGTTCGGCCCGGCCTCGGTGACCAGGCCGGAGAATTTGCAGACCACCGACGGCCGCTTCGCCAGCGCCACCATGTCGCTCGCCCAGGGCTCTAGGATGCCCTTGGCGATGAAGGGTTTTGCCGCGTGGTCGACGACGATCGGCAGGTCAGGCATGTGGTCGGCGAGTGCGGCGACCACCGGCAAATGGCGCGGCTGCGCCAGCGCGTCGAAACGCAGGCCGAGTTTCGGCAAAAGCTTCAGCGCGGCGAGCTGCTTCGGCTTCAAAATATCAAAGGTGTCGTCGATGTCCTGCAGCATTGGCCTTATGCCGCGGAACTTCGGCCGCGCCGCCAGCCGGCGCAGCGTCGCCTCGACATCGTCGGCCTCGAGATCGACCCAGCCGACCACGGCCGCGATGCTGTCGTCCTTGTCGGCGAGGTCGAGCATGAATTCGGTTTCGGCGACGGTCGCCGCCGCCTGCACCACGACGGTGCGGGCGATGCCGGCGGCCTGCAGATGCGGCGCGAGGTCGGCCGGGAAGACGTCGCGAACGATCGGCGCGACGTGCGGCCCCATCCAGAAATAGTCGCCGCGCGCGATCTGCCAATAATGCTGGTGCGCGTCGATCCTCAGCATGGTCCTACCCGACTTCGATGACGGCCTTGATCAGGCCTGATTTCTCATGCGCCCACCTTGCGAGGTCGCGAGGCGTGCCGGCAAGGGTCGTGCGATGGGTGACGAGCTTTCCCATCTGCACGGCACCATTGCGGATCGAAGCCGCGACGTGGTCGAAGTCGGCGCTCAGCGCGTTGCGGCTGCCGATCAGTGTCATCTCGCGTTTGTGGAATTCCGGGTCGGAGAAGGTGATGTCGTCCTTGACGACACTGACGAGCACGAGGCTGCCGCCATGCGCGACATGGGCGAAGGCCGACTGCACCGACTGCGTGTTGCCGGTGGCATCGAAGACCATGTCGAAACCTTCGCCGCTGGTCGCTTCGCGCGCCAGATCGGTCGCCTGTGCCTTCGAGCCATCGAGCGTGGCGAAGCCCAGTTCGTTTTCAGCAAAGCCCAGGCGTTCGCTACTCATATCGAGCAGGCTGACATCGAGGCCGGCGATGCGGGCAAACAGGGCGGTGCCGAGCCCAATCGGGCCGGCGCCGATGACCAGCGCGCGGGCGCCAGGCTCGGCCTGCGCGCGGCGCACCGCATGCGCGCCGATGGCCAGGAATTCGACGGCGGCGGCATCGGCAAGAGAGAGACCGTTCGCCGGATAAAGATTTTGCGCCGGCACGAGGATCTCCTCGCACATGGCGCCGTCGCGATGGACGCCGAGCACTTCGATCCTGACACAGCAATTCGGCTTGCCTTTCCGGCAGGCGATGCATTTGCCGCAAGCGAGATAGGGATTGATGATGACCGCCTCGCCGGCGCTCAGCGCAACACCTTCGCCCGTCTCGACAACCGTGCCGGAGACCTCGTGGCCCATGACGCGCGGATAGGCGAGGAACGGGTGCTTGCCTTCGAAGATGTGGTAGTCGGTGCCGCAGATGCCGACATGGCTGACCGCCACCCGCGCCCAGCCGGCAGGCGGCGCCCCCGGCGCCGGGCGGTCCTCGAGGACAAGATCGCCGGGCGAGCGGCAGACGACGGCTTTCATGCTTCAATCCAGTCTGTTGATGGGGCCGCCGGCACTCGGGCTGTAGCGAAGGCCGGCGGTCGAGGTCAGCTTACTTGCCGCGGCGGCGCAGCCCGTCGAAATAGACGATGACGATGATCAGCACGCCGGTGATGATGCGCTGCCAGAAGGCGTTGACATTCAAAAGGTTGGCGCCGTTGTTAATGGTGGCGAGAATGAAGGCGCCAAGCAGCGGGCCGTGCACGGAGCCGACCGCGCCGAACAGCGAGGTGCCGCCGATCACCGATGAGGCGATCGCCTGCAGCTCCCAGCCCTCGGCCTGGGTCGGATTGCCGATGCCGATGCGCGAGGCGAGCAGTACGCCGACAAAGGCGGCGCACAGGCCGGACAGCGTATAGGCCATGTAGATGGTGCGCTGGACATTGACACCCGACAGGCGCGAGGCCTCGGCGTTGGAGCCGACCGAGAACAGGTAGCGGCCCCAGCGGCTGTGGTGCAGGAAGATGTAGGCCGGGATGCCGACCAGGATCACCATCCAGAACAGATTGGGGATGCCGACGAAGGAATTGCGCGAGAATTCCTGGAAGGCATCGTTGTTGATCGAGATCGAATTGCCGTTCGTCATCAGCAGACCAATGCCGCGCAGCGAGGTCAGCGTGGCCAGCGTGATGATGAAGGGCGGCAGGCCCATCCTGACGATGCCGAAGCCGTGGAACAACCCGATGGCGACGCCGACCAGCAGGGTGATCAGGATGGCGGCGAAGACCGGCACGCCGGCATTGATCAGCATCGCCGTGGTGACGGTGGCGAAGCCGACAACGGCGCCGACCGAGAGGTCAATGCCGCCAGTGATGATGACGAACGTCTGGCCGACCGCCAGGATGGCGATCATCGAGCCCTGACGCAGCAGGTTGGAGATGTTGTTGGCGGAGGCGAAGCTCTGGGTCGTCACCGACAGGATGACCCACAACAGAACCAGCAGCGCCAGCAGCGTCAGCCCGAATAGGGCATTGTAGTTGCGCTTCGGCTTTTCGGCCGCGATCGCCTCGGTGCTCATTTCTGTCCTCCCGGTTTTTCTTGTTTCTCGGCGAGCGCCTGAGAGAGAATGTCCTCGTGGTCGGCGGTGCGGAAGCCATGCGTGGCGACCAGCTTGCCGCGCCGGAACACATGCAGCGTGTCGGCGAGTTCATAGACCTCCGGCAGATAGGACGAGATCAGGATGATGCCGGCGCCGTTGGACAGCAGCGTCGAGAACAGGCGGTAGATCTCGGCCTTGGTGCCGACATCGACGCCGACCGTCGGCTCGTCGAAGATGAACAGCTTGGCGCCATGCGCCAGCCATTTGCCGATGACGATCTTCTGCTGGTTGCCGCCGGACAGGCTGGAGGCGAGCGCGTTGCGCGTCGGCGTCTTGATCCTGAGGCCGGCGATCTGGCGATCGGCCTCGGCCTTTTCCTGCGTGTTGGAGATCAGCAGCTTGTTCGAGATGCGCTTGTAGATCGGCAGGTTGAGGTTGAGGCCAACCGGCAAATTGAGACAGAGGCCCTGGTCGCGGCGGCTTTCCGGCGCCAACGCCATGCCGAGCCGGATCGCATCGTGCTCGGAGTTGACCTGCACCTCCTTGCCCTCCCACAGGATCTGGCCGGCCGACTTCTTGTGGCGACCGTAGAGCGTGGTGACAAATTCGCTGCGGCCGGCGCCGATCAGCCCGTAGAGGCCGACGATCTCGCCGGCACGGACGCTCATCGAGACATTCTCGAAGCCTTTCCCGGAGAGGGTCCGAGTCTCGACGATGGTGGCACCCGGCGTGAAATGCTCCTTGTGGTAGATCTGTTCGATCGAGCGGTTGATCATCATCTTGACCAGTTCGGCGTCGTTGGTCTCGGCGATGTTGCGGGTGCCGACCAGCGTGCCGTCGCGCAGCACCGACACGCGGTCGGCGAGCTCGAACACCTCTTCCATGCGATGGCTGATATAGATGATGGTAACGCCTTCGCCCTTCAGCCGGCGGATCAGCGTGAACAACTGATCGGCCTCCTTGCGGGTCAGGTAGGCGGTCGGTTCGTCGAAGATCAGGAATTTGGTACCGCGCACCGTGGCGCGGGCAGCGGCGATCAACTGCTGCTGGCCGATGGTGAGATCGCCGAGCATGACGTGCGCCGGCAGGTCGAAGCCGAGGCCATCGATGATCTTCTGCGCATCCTTGACCATGGCCCGCTGCTGCAGGATGCCGAAGCGCGAATTCTCCTCACCGAGGAACATGTTGGCGGCGACCGTGAGGTGGCGGCAGAGAACGACCTCCTGGTGCACGGCATTGATACCGAGCGCCATCGCCTCATGCGGGGTCGCCAGCGCTTCCGGCTTGCCCTCCCAGATAACGTCGCCGGAGGTGCGCGGCATGACGCCGGTGAGGAGCTTGATGAGAGTGGATTTGCCGGCGCCGTTCTCGCCGACGATGGCGTGGATCTCGCCGGATTTGAAGGCGAGGTTGACGGGCTTGAGCGCGTGCGTGCCGGGATAGCGCTTCTCCAGCCCCCTGAGTTCGAGGATCGTCCTGCCGGGCTCCAGTGTTGGAGCCGGGTGCAGGTCCTGCGCCGTCGACGTCATGACAATCCTCCCAGATCGGCCTTACGATTGGCACGCAACGGTGC
>NZ_RZOI01000187.1:0-9003 GCF_004022645.1 Mesorhizobium sp. M4A.F.Ca.ET.020.02.1.1
GCCCTCCGACGAGGGCTGCCAGCGTCCGCCAATGTAGAGACCGTGCGAGACCGTGGCGTAATCGAACATATCTTGATCCTCGTCGGATATGCCTGCGGCGATATTCATGGGGTGAGCTCCTGGTCGATCACATCATGGTGGCGGACATGTCGCCATCATAAGCAGCCCTGACCAGCCGTCGCATCGCGGCGAGGTCGAACGGACGCGGATTGTTCTTGATCAACCGGTCGATGCCGAGCGCCTGCTCGGCCGTCCAGTCGATCCTGTCTTCGGGAAGGCCAAGATTGGCCAAGTTCGGTGGGATGCCGATGGCGGCAAACAGCCGGCTCACCTCGCGGATGGTGGCGTGCGCCGATGCATCGGCGCCGTCGCCGCTCTGACGGGAAAGGCCGAGAGCGGCGCCAACTTCGGCAATCTCTGCGGCCGCGGCGGGAAGGTTGTAGCTCATCACATATGGCAGCATGGTGGCGACGCCCAGACCATGCGCGGTATGTGTAACTGCGCCGACCGGATACTGCACCGCGTGAGCGGCGGCCGTTCCGGCGGTGCCGAAGGCGCAACCGGCGGCCAGCGCTCCCATCATAACGTCGGCGCGCGCATTCCCGTCCGATCCGTCGCGATATGCCTTTTCGAGACTGCTACCGAGCAGCCTGATAGCCAGAAGCGCGAAATGATCGGTCAGGGCGCTCTTGCCGACAAAGACATGCTGCTGCGGCAAGCGGGGATCATCACCGCGTCTGGCTGCGGTGAAGGCCTCGATTGCGTGCGTCAACGCGTCGGCACCGGCGATCGCCGTCAGGGACGGGGGGCACGTCGCCGTCAGATCCGGATCGCAAAGCGCCACCGCGGCGATGAGGTGAGGACTCGAGATACCCACTTTCAGGGTGCGATCGGGATCGGAAATCACGGCGACGGGGGTCACCTCGGAGCCTGTCCCGGCCGTCGTCGGCACTGCGATCACGGGAAGGGTAGGGCCTGGTACGTTGAACTCGCCATAGTAATCCTGGGGCCTGCCACCATGGCTGAGCAGAAGTGCTGCGCATTTGGCCATGTCGAGGCAGCTGCCCCCGCCGATCCCGATCACCATGTCCGGCTTGAAATCCTTCGCCTGCGCAATGCAGGCGGCGACGCTGTCGCGGGGCACATCCGGCAGCGTTCGGTCGTAGACCAGCGTCTCTATCGCCGCATTGTGCAAGCCCGCAAGAATTTCGGCGAGCTGCGAAGTCGCCGCGAAACGCTCGTCGGTGCAGACGAACGCGCGCCGCCCAAATTTGGCGGCAACGGCAGGCAGCACATGACGCTGGCCTTTGCCGAACAGGATCTCGCGCGGCAGGCGCGCGGCTGCGAACAAGGTCATGGACGGCATCCTTCAGTTCCAGAGGCCGGGCCTCGACGTCCGGGTCATTTCCCAAAATATCCTCTATTAAATCGTATAGGATATAGGATTGAATTGACCGAACCATCGTGCTAGTGAGTGCTCCTGTCAAGAGGGTAAACAATGCAGAACGCGGACCTGACGGAAGCTCCTTCGACAGCCCGTATCCAGCGCGCCAACAGCCTGGCCGGCGACGTTTACGAGGCAATCTTCGCGCAGCTGATGTCGCTCAGGATTGCTCCGGGATCGCGCATCACCGTCGACAATCTCGTGAAGGAATTCAACGTCTCGCATACCCCCATTCGCGAAGCGCTTGGCAGGTTGGAGGGTGAGGGCCTGGTGTTGAAGACCCACCTGATCGGCTATCGGGCCGCCCCGCAAATCACCCGCCGCCGCTTTGACGAGCTTTACGAGCTGCGCCTTCTGCTTGAGCCAGCTGCCGCGGCCAAAGCCACTGCAAGACTGGACGACGAGCGCCTGACCGTGCTGCAGGAAGCGGCTGGCGTCATGGCCCGGCGAGAGGGGAAAGACGAACGCCTGCGTTATTCGAACTTCGCCCGTCAGGATGCGATCTTCCACGACAAGATCGTCGAGTTCGCCCAGAACGAGCTCATTCGCGAGACGCTCAATCACCAGCATACCCACTTCCACATCTTCCGCTTGATGTATCACTCACGCGTGACCGAAGAGGCACTCGACGAGCATGAGGCCATCCTCGCCGCCTTCTCCGCGGGCGATCCGGACGCCGCCGAAAAAGCCATGCGCGTGCACATCGAGAATTCGCGGGACCGGCTCCTGCCTGCGTTCGAGTAGCCATCGCGATCTCGCTTGCCCGGGGACCGTCAAGCTCGACGGGCCGCCGATCGCCCAGCCAACGCCAAGGAAAACTATTCCCCGACTTAACCGCTCTGCTCCGATTTCGATCCCTGTCTGGCGAGGCGCCAAATGCACCTCGCCTTCCCACAAACCGAGAGGAAGACCATGCCAGGAAAAAAGATACTGATGCTGACGGGCGAATTCACCGAGGAATATGAAATCTTCGTCTACCAGCAGGCGATGGAGGCCGTCGGCCATACTGTTCATGTCGTCTGCCCCGACAAGAAAGCCGGCGACCTGATCAAGACATCGCTGCACGATTTTGAAGGCGATCAGACCTATACCGAAAAGCCCGGTCACAATGCGCTGATCAACAAGACCTTTTCCGACGCCGAGAAGCAACTGAGCCAATACGACGCCGTCTACTGCGCCGGCGGGCGCGGACCGGAATATATCCGCACCGACAAGCGCGTGCAGGCGATGGTGCGCCACTTCCACGAGGCGAACAAACCGATATTTACGATCTGCCACGGCGTCCAGATCCTGATAGCGGTGGACGGCGTCGTCCGCGGCAAGAAGGTCGGCGCGCTCGCGGCTTGCGAACCGGAGGTGACGCTGGCAGGCGGCACGTACATCGACCTGTCGCCCACCGATGCCTATGTGGATGGGACGATGGTTTCGGCGAAAGGTTGGACGGCGCTTGCGGCGTTCATCCGTGAATGCCTGAAGGTGCTGGGAACGGAAATCCGCCACGCGTAAGCGTTTGGTCCCGACGCATCCCGCAATGGATGCGTCGGCCCCCTTCAAAGGTGGCTCGATTCCATCATTCGTCAAATACGATCAGCGAACGCATCAGCGTTTCTCTTGCCGAGCCCAGATGTGCTCGGCAGGCTCGCTCAATGCGCTCGGGATCGCGGCTTTCGAGCGCATCGATATAGGCAAGATGCTCCAGGATCGCCGCCTGGTTGCGCTGCTTCTCGTCATGTTTGTTCCACTGATAGTGGTAGTGAAAAATGAAGCTGATGATATCGTAGAAATCGTCGATGAAGCGGTTCGGCGAAGCCTCGTTTATGAGCCGGTGAAACCGGTTATCGAGGCCTGAAAAGTCGTGGAAGCGGCTTTCAATCCGCTTCAGCAGTTCGGTATGCGCAATCTTGAGCACGGCCAGCTTCTCCCACAGGGGAGAAGTGTCGGCCTGCTGTGAAAACAGATGCGCCGAGCGCAGCTCGAACATTACGCGGATCTCGAACAGCTCAAGTGCGAAATCTTCCGTAAAGCCCTTGAAAAGCCAACCCGTGTTCGGCCTTTTTTCGAGCAGCCCAAATCGGCTGAAGCGGATCAGGAACTCGCGAATTCCGTTGGTTGCGACACCGAACTGCCGCGCAAGCTCGAGCTCGTTGATGCTGGTGCCGGGTCTGGTGTCACCGCGCAGCATCCACTCCATGAATTGCTGCTCGACGTGCTTGGCGCGTGATGTGGTTTCGGCGTCGGGATAGTAATCGTTATCCTCGACCGCTCGGCCTGCCGTCCTGACGCCGCCGCGCTCGGCGATAAGGTCGCGGCGGGCAAGTTCTCTCAGGACCTTTCGGACAGTCGTGCGGCTGACTCCCATTCGCCGTCTAAGCTCATTTTCGGAAGGAAGCTCGCCGGTCAATTGTCCGTCGTGCAGCATACTGGCGACCCGGTTGAAAGCCTTCTTGTAGACAGTGTCGGTTCGCATAGGATCTACCTCAGAGCATTACCTTGTTCTTTCCAGCGTGAACTTTATCCATAAAAAACAACTTGACCAAGGGATACTCTGGTTGTTTTTTATCGATAAGAGGAAGCTAAAATACGGCACAAGTTTTTTGACGACGAGGCTTACAAAAGCCCCGGCGGGGAGGGGAACTTGCCTGAAACGGGAGACACCGGCACCACTGTCGGCGAGGCCGCATTGCGAGCACCCAGGAAGCAAGAAGCTGTTCCCGGACTCGCGCTGGGCTTGGCCCTGCTGAGTGCTGGCCCGGTTGTTATCCTGGCCCTGCTGATTGTCGTTCTCAGTTTTTTGTCGCCCTATTTCTTGACCGGACGCAACCTCAGCAACATCCTCGCCCAGACCGCCGTCATCTCTGTTGTGGCGATGGGCCAGCATCTTGTCATCCTGACACGCGGGATCGATCTGTCCGTCGGCTCGAACGTGGCACTGGCTTCGGTCGTCGGCGCGCTCAGCTTCCATGCCGGCGCTCCCGCCGTCCTGGTAATCGCGGTCATGGTTGGCTGCGGTGCGGCGGTCGGCGCCATCAACGGGCTCTTCTACGTCTTCGGTCGGTTGCCGCATCCGTTCATCATCACGCTGGCGACATTGAGCATCGCCAAGGGATTGGCGCTCCAACTCGCCGACGGGCGGGCCATTCCCGGCATGCCGGATGCCATCGATGCGCTTGGCCGCGAGGCGGTCTGGGGTCTGCCGGGATCGGTATTTGTGGTCGCGGGCGTTGCCGCGGTGATTTTCGTCATGGCCAAGACGATGGTCTGGGGGCGCTGGATCTATGCCGTTGGCGGCCGGCCCGACGCCGCAGTCCGCATGGGCATTCCCGTCTCCTGGGTCCTGGTTTCGGTCTATGTGATCTCAGGACTGTGCGCCGGCGTCGGTGCGGTCATCCTTGCCGGCCGCACCGACGCCGGTTCGCCCTTGTTCGGCAATCTGCTGGAACTGGATACGATCGCGGCGGTGATCATCGGCGGTGCCAGCTTTCTCGGCGGCCGCGGCCATCTTGGCCATGCCTTGATCGGCGCCATCATGATCGGCGTCATCCGCAACGCGCTCAACCTGCTCAACGTCAATGTCTTCTTCCAACTCATCGTTATCGGGGTGGTCATCGTCATAGCGGTCGAGTCCGATGTGTTGCGCAACTATCTTGAAGGGCGCGTGCGCGTCATGCAGGCCGGGAGGCAGTCGTGAGTGCCGTTCCAGCAGGCGTCGATCATGCAGCTGAATATCCTGTGCTTGCGGTACGCGGCGCGACCAAGCGTTTCGGCTCGGTTGTGGCGCTGGACGACGTCAGCATCGAGGTCCGACGCGGCGAGATCTTGGGGCTTCTTGGCGACAACGGCGCTGGCAAGTCGACGTTGACCAAATGCATCAGCGGAGTGCACCAACTCGATGCCGGCGCGATCCTCCTGGACGGTGCGCCAACGCAGATACGCTCCCCTGCGGATGCGCGCTTCGCCGGTATCGAGACTGTCTACCAGGATCTGGCGCTGTTCGACAATCTGACGCCAGGACAGAACTTCTTTGCCGGTCGCGAACTGGCGGGGCCGCAATGGCTTCCTCGCGGCATGCGATTTCTTCAACAGCGCCGGATGGATGCCGAAACGCGCATTCTGCTCGCCAATTTGAAAGTCACGTTGCCAAGGCTGGACGCCGTCGTTGCCATGATGTCGGGTGGACAAAGGCAAGCCATTGCGGTGGCCCGGTCGACCGTGTTTGCCCGCAAGGTCGTGATCCTGGACGAGCCGACCGCCGCACTTGGGCTGCGTGAATCGCGGCAAGTGCTCAACCTGGTCGCCGCCCTGCGCGACCAGGGCAACGCTGTTATCCTGATAACCCACAACATGGAGCATGTCGTCGAGCTTGCCGATCGCGCCGTGGTGCTTCGCCAGGGCCGCAAGGTCGGTGAGCTGATGCCGACCAAGGACAACAAGCAGGAACTGGTCTCCATGATCGTGGGAGCCTGATCCGTTCGAGATTTGGGGACCGTTCCGGTCCGCAAATGACTGAAGCGACTTCCGTCGGAAGCCGCCTCAATTCCAAGGGAGGAATGGAATGCCACTAAACCGAAAACTGTTCGCTGGGCTGGCGATCGGCGTTGCGTGTGCGATGCCGGCTTCGGCGGCCGACAAGATCAAGGTCGGCCTGATTACGAAATTCCCGGTGCCGTTCTACTCGACCATGGAGGATGCCGCCAAGAAATACGCGGCCGCTCATCCTGAAGTCGAGTTGGTCACCGGCCAGGGCCAGGCGGCAACCGACATCGAGGGCCAGATTGCCCTGATCGAATCGATGATCACGCAAGGGGTCAAGGGTCTGGCGATCACTCCCGTCGATCCGACCGTCGCGCCGACGCTCGACAAGGCGGTCGCTGCCGGCATCAAGGTGGTTCTCGTCGACAACGGTATCCCGGACTGGAAAGGCCAGACCGCGTTGGTTTCGACCAACAACCTCAACGGCGGCAAGATCGCCGGAGAGTATCTGAAGACAGTGCTCAAGAGCGGCGACAAGATAGGTATCCTGCAAGGCGTTCCGGGAGTGCCGGCGCTGGACGACAGGGTCACCGGCATGATGGAGGGGCTCGGCGACGTCAAGGTGGACGTCGTCGGCAAGGGTGCAACCAATTGCACGCTTGAACTTGGCACGTCGGTGACCGAGGACATCCTGACCGCCAATCCCGATCTCAAGGCAATCTACGCAGCCTGCGGACCGCCTATCCCAGGAGCCGTCAAGTCGATCAGCAATGCGGGGATCGCCAACGACAAGATCATCCTTGTCGGCTTCGACGCCTGCTGCGGTGAGATCGAAGCGATCAAGTCCGGCGCGGAAGATGCCAGCGTTGCGCAATTTCCGGCAAAAATGGGCGAACTTGGCATCGATACTGTCGTCAAGGCGATCCGCGGGGAGACCGTCGAAGCCAATGTGGATACCGGGGCAGGACTGGTGACGCTGCAGAACGTCAAAGACTTCGAATAGGCTCCACACCTTGGCCCGGCGGTGATCTCCGCCGCCGGGTTCTTTTTGAAACATTTCAGGAAGACAATTCGCATGAAAGCGCTCGTATGCCGAAAGCCCGGCGAACTGATCTTCGAGGATCGCCCGGCGCCCGGCCCGCCTGGCGCCGGATGGGCGCTGGTCAGCATCAGCCATGTCGGCATCTGTGGCACCGATTACCACATCTTTGAGGGCAAGCATCCCTACCTGGCCTATCCACGTGTCATGGGGCATGAACTCTCTGGCACCGTGACTGCGGTTGGCGAAGGCGTCACCATCGAGGTCGGTGAGCGGGTCGTCGTAAATCCCTATTTTGCCTGCGACAAATGCATTGCCTGCCGTCACGGCAAGCCGAATTGCTGCGTATCGATCGAGGTGTTGGGCGTTCATCGCGACGGCGGCATGTGTGAGGAATTGCTGGTGCCTGCCGGCAACCTCTACCCGGTCGCAGGATTGCCGCTCGTTCACGCGGCGGCTGTCGAGTTCCTGGCGATCGGCGCTCACGCGGTGAGACGCTCCGAGCTTGCTGCCGGCGCACATACGCTGGTCGTCGGCGCCGGGCCCATCGGACTGGGTACGGCATTGTTTGCGCGTATTGCCGGCCAAGCGGTGACGCTCATGGACACCAGCACGGAACGGCTCGACTTCGCCGAAAGCCAACTCGGGTTTCCGGTCATCGATGGTGCTTCGGTTTCACCTGTCAAACTGGTGAGAGAACGAACCGATGGCGATTGCTTCGACCTCGTCTTCGATGCGACCGGCAGCAAGGCTTCGATACAGGCAGCTTTCGGTTACGTGGCCCACGGCGGTGCCCTGGTAATGGTAAGCGTGATCAAGGACCAGATCAGCTTCTCGGACCCCGAATTCCACAAACGCGAGATGATGTTGATCGGCAGCCGCAACGCGCTTCGCGCCGACTTCGACCACGTCATGGCGGCAATGCACGACGGCGCCATACCCGTGGACAAGCTCACAACGCACCACACCACCGTTCAAAACAGCCCGCGCGATATTTCTCATTGGGCAAATCAGAAATCGGGGCTTATCAAGGCCGTGATCGCCTTCTAGGGCCTCCAAAGCAGCCGCTCAACTGAACAAACGCGGGCCGAACCTATCTCACAAAGTGGTTGTGTTCGACACTGGCGACCGGTTACTAAAGGGCTAGTTGTCGTCACGTTTCGAGGTGGGTTAGTCTTCCTGGTTTGCCAGCCGTGCTAAATCGGATGGCTGTCTCGTGGTTTAGATCCGTTGAAATGGGGTGAACGGGCATGGGCATTCTGGACTTCATTTCCAAGCAATTTATCGACGTCATCCAGTGGACTGCAGACGAACCGGGCGTGCTGGCCTCTCGGTTCCCAATGTCCGGCATGGAAATCCAGAACGGCGCCCAGCTCGTGGTGCGCGAGACGCAGAAGGCGGCCTTCTTCAATGAAGGCAAGATCGCCGACATCTTCGGGCCAGGCACCTACACGCTCAACACCCAGACGCTGCCGGTGCTGACCTATCTGAAGAACTGGGACAAGTTCTTCGAGTCTCCCTTCAAGTCGGACGTGTATTTCTTCGACACCAAGGACCAGATCGATCGCAAATGGGGCACCACCCAGCCCCTGACTGTCCGTGACAAGGAATATGGGCCGATCCGCCTACGCGCCTTCGGCAACTATGCCTATGCCATTGGCGATGTCGGGGTGTTCTGGTCGCGTCTGGTCGGCACGGCCGAGCGCTCCACCTCCGAGATGATCGAGGGGCAGCTGCGCGGTGCCATCCTCACTGCCATCGCCAGCAAGCTCGGCCAGAGCAACATCGCCTTTATCGACATGGCGGCCAATCAGGAAACATTCTCGCAGCAACTGGCGGAGGCGATCGGCCCGGCGCTCCAAGCCTACGGCATCGACGTCAAGAGCTTCTACGTGCAGAGCCTGTCGTTGCCCGAGGAGCTCCAACGCGTCCTCGACAAGGTGAGTTCGATGAACATGCTGGGCGACCTCAATCGCTATGCCCAGTTCCAGACTGCCGAATCGATCCCGATCGCCGCCGAGAATCCGGGCGGCCTGGCGGGGGCGGGGGC
>NZ_RZOI01000188.1:0-9001 GCF_004022645.1 Mesorhizobium sp. M4A.F.Ca.ET.020.02.1.1
GAGACCTTTCTGGTAACCGCCAATGGCAATGAGACGCTGACCAATTATCCAAGAGCCATTCATGTCAAATAATGTTCCGGACGGACAGTTGGGCGGACTCGAGGCTGAGCTTCACGCGCGCATGATTGAGGTGCGCAGGCACCTCCATCGCCATCCGGAGCTGTCCAACCACGAGCGTGAAACCCAGATCTACCTGAGATCTGCTCTTCATGCGGAAGGCTTGAGTGAAGTTCGGGAAGTCGCGGGCTTTGGCCTGGCGGTCGACATCGTCGGTGCGGCCGCACCGTCCAACCGCAAAGTGGTCATTCGCGCCGATATCGACGCACTTCCAATTGAGGAACAATCCGGCGAACCATTTTCTTCCGAAAATGCCGGCGTCATGCACGCGTGCGGTCATGACGCCCATGCCGCGATGGGCTATGCAGCCGCCGTGCTCCTGCATCGGGCGCGCGAAAACTTCAGCGGAACCGTGCGCATGATCTTCCAACCGGCGGAGGAAGCGGAACCGGTAGGCGGCCGTCGTGTTGTGCAGGAAGGCCTGCTCGACGACGTTGATGGCGCGATTGGCATTCACGTCGATCCCTATACAACGACGGGCAAAATCGCAGTCGGCAGCGGTCCCTACACACTGGCGTCCGATATTTTCGATGCAGTGGTGATCGGTTCGTCCGCCCATGCGGCAAAACCGTCCGAGGGCGTGGACGCCATCGCGGTCGCCTGTTCGATGGTTTCAGAACTGCAGAAGATAGTTTCCCGAGAGATCGATCCGTTCGATCCTCTTGTGGTCTCAGTCACCGGAATTTCAGGGGGCGGAGCGTATAACGTAATCGCCTCGAAGGTAGCACTCAAAGGTACGATCCGAAGCGGCAATGACGAGACCCGCACGTGTGCGTGGCGACGCATCAAGCAAATATTCGAGGGTGTTGCTGCAAGCCATGGCGGGACCGTAACGCTTGACATTACCAAGGGCGAACCCGCGGTCTTCAATGATCCTGAAATGACGGAGATTGTCCGTCGAAATGCGGTCCGGCTGTTTGGTCACGAAAGCACAGTTAGCGCTCCAGGCTGGACGGCCGCGGACGATTTTGGTTATTACAGTGACAAGCGACCTTCCGTGTACTTTCGCTTGGGTATCCGCAACGAGGAAATCGCCTCTGTTTACCCGCTCCATCATCCGAAATTTCGAGTTGATGAGGGAGCACTTTCAGTCGGGGTTTCTACCTTGGTAGCTACTGCCCAAGACTTCTTGGCAATGAGCTAGGGACAAGGATTCGGGCGCGTCATCGCGTCAAAAAAACGAAGTCATGGACGGCCGCAGCCAGGTGGCGGAAGGCATCAGTCGGATAGGTTACCAACAGCCTCCAGAGCGGTCGAAGTAACGAAATTTGCGGCGCCCGTCATTTCTTCGGAGCGCGTCTTGACGTAAACCCGTTTCTGCTGGTGAACCAGCCGATCTTGCCAAACAAAGAAAAGTTCACCCCCCGCAAATTGGAGAATAAATCATGGCCGGGAGACAGCAGCCTTCGAGGCCAGTTGGGTTGCCTAAAGGCCCTACCGTGTTAACGTTTTACCTTGTTCCTGGCTTCGCTTTGCTGTCACTATACTCGGCAATCGAGGCGCTAAGGCTCGCCAATCGCGTACTCGGCTACAGAGCCTATGACTGGCGGCTGATTTCTGAGAAAGGAATGGTTGTTCGGGCAAACTGCGGATCTTCGCTCTTGGCCGATTCTTGCCTGGAAGCAGAGCGCAAGCGCCTGTTTCAGGCCGAGCGTCCGTCTATGTCGATTGTTTGTGCCGACGATAACGTAGAGCAACATTTCAACAAATCCCTGGAAGCTTGGTTGCGCGACTGTAGGCAGCGAGGAATTGCAGTTGGCGCTCTCGGTACCGGCGCCTACGTCCTTGCGAGAGCAGGACTACTCGGAAACAGACGCTGCACAATTCATTGGGAAAAGGAGCCTGGTTTCAGTGAGACATTCAACAGTCTGCTCGTGAACACCAGCATATATAACATTGATCGCGACATCTGGACCTGTGCTGGCGGCTCGACGCCCTTTGATATGATGCTGCAGATGGTTGAGCAAAGCTACGGGGAGTCCACGATAGCAAGTATTTGCGAACTCGGCCTCGTTAATCGCGTACGGAAATCACAGGAACGCCAGCGACTGCCTCTTTCATTCCGCCATCGAAAATTGAATAAGGTAGTCATAAAAGTGATTAATGAAATGGAAAATCACATAGAGCAGCCGCTGCCAACAAAAATCCTTGCATCGAAAGTCGGCTTATCGAGCCGTCAGGTCGAGCGCCTTTTTCGGCTCCACCTCAATCACTCACCGATGCTTTATTATCGCAAATTGCGTATTGAGCGCGCCAGGCTTTTACTGATTCAAACTGCTATGCCGGTCGTGGAGATTGCCATTGCTTGTGGGTTCGTTTCGGCATCGCACTTCTCGAAATGCTTTCGACAAATAGTCGGCATGTCGCCCAATCAAGCACGCAACAGCAAATGTGAAGGAGCGATCGCTGGCACCACAGAACCTTTTTTGTACGCAAATAGCAGGTTCCTCAATAGGGTTTTGGACCACGCGGCTTAACGCGGTGGTGCGGCCGTTCGTGATTTGCTTGAGTCTGGGGAAGAAATGCAGGTCGAAAGAGTAGATATAGATATGCTGGGCCAGCGGCATCCATCCGGCGTGTCGCGCCTTGTCTGAGTGATGAAGGACTGGATTTAAGCGTGCTCCTATGAGCGCACGGCTGATCGGTCAAATCACGTTGCTCACGGGGCCCGAACGTCGGCGGCGGCGGAACTAAGAGGAACGGCGCCAGATTTTGGCTAGGCGTTTTCGCCCGGAGCCTGTGTGACGCAAGTGGCGCAGCGGCAAAGCGGGCTGCTTTGCCCTTGCTCACCGCGAGTTCTTCGAACTTGCCGATGTCGAGGGATCAGGGCGCAAGAAGAGCTACACCCGATCGCACTGGAGGCGGTGCAGCGCCTCGATGTCCTGTTCGATATCGAGCCCGAGATCAACGGACTCAGCGCCGAAGTGCACGCCTGCGCTCGCCAGGAGCGCAGCGCTCAACTGATGGGGACCTTCGCTTGGCTGATCAGCTTGCCAAGCTCTGACGCAACCACGATCTCGCCAAGGCCAATCAACCACACATGCTGCGCCGATGGCCGGCGTTTACCCGCTTTCTCGGCGATGGCAGAATCTCTACATTACGGAACAACGGCTGAACGGCCCCTGCGCTGCGTCCCCCTCGGTCGGAAGGCCTGGCTGTTCTGCGGATCGGATCGCGGCCATCGCACTGTCGTCATCTGCGCTCATCGGCACGGCCAAGCTCAGTATGTCGATCCGCAAGCCTGCCTTACCGATGTGCTTGCACGCGTTGCAGAGCTCCCCGCCAACCCCTCGACGAGTTGCTGCCGTGGAACTAGCGCAAGCCCGCCGCAATCGCAGCCTGACAATGCACATCAACAAGATCCATTCCGTGCGAAGCATCGCACGCGTCGCGCGGGAACTCGGTGAAAAATGAAGACTGGCTCGCCGAAATCGCCATCGAAATGAACCCGACGACGGCGTCATCGCCTTCTCCGAATTCGGCATCGAAAGCCTTCAAACCTCACCCATCCACCGCGACGAAGACAAATAGGTCCGTCCACGTCCCCCACCGGATGGATACGCCAATGAAGGCGGCCCGATCGGCGCCTCGATCGGTGCGTGCGAACAGCCAAGCTTTTCTGCCGAGAGCGAAGCGTACGAGCGCGCCGCTCGGCGGCATTGTCAGGCAGATCCGACCGTAGCTAAGAATGTGAAGCCGTCCCAGCGCTTCAGCATGTGGTCGATGGCTCGGCAACCGGAGAACTCGGCGACAACCTTGCCCGCGTCCAGGCCTCAGGTTCGATGACGAGAAGACGGCTTGCGTGCCGGCGTAGTTGCAGACTGAGCGCGGTAATCATATTAGACTGTTCCGTCTACCCTTGATGACGGTGGAGGAATCTGCGCGCCAGGGATTCACCGCTTTTATGCGAATGTAGCCGCGCAACGCCGATCTGCTGCGTTGATTGGGGATGATCGGCGTAAACCGGTCAACTCGATGCGCTACAGTTACGAACGACGCACTGACGGTCCGATTCTGATATTGTAGATGCGGGTGGTTCAAAACTTTTGCAAAGGGTTACCAAGTACGCCTCCTCCCAAGGCGTCCCGGCCCGGCAGCGAGCTCAGTCTCCTGCCGGGCATTCTGAGTATCTGCACCCATTGGCCGGCATCGGCCCTCAACCGGTTTTCACTCGGCGGCAGTTGGTGGCTGCAGAGCAATGTAGAAACCTGGAACATAAGCAGAGTTAGATTGAATGAACAGTCTTGCGGGCGCAGACGGTAATCCAATTTCGCCAGGAGCCTTTGCGCCGCTCACGAACCCGACGTTTCGCTCTATCTGGCTGGCCTCTCAAGTCTCTTCTCTCGGATGGTTGATGCAGACTGTTGCCATCAGCTGGCTGATGGCGACAATCTCGACTTCCGATCTAATGGTAGCGCTGGTACCCGCGTCATCGACGCTGCCCGCCTTCATTCTATCTGTCTTCGTCGGGGCTATCGCCGACAATTTCAACCGTCGCAGGGTCATGTTCGCCGGCCGGTGCATTATGGCGATAGCCTCTGCAATGCTGACCGCCTCTGTGGCGCTGGGCTTTATCGACCCTTGGATGATCCTCGGCTTCAGCTTCTTGATTGCATGCGGCGGCGCTCTCAACGATCCCGCCTGGCAAGCCTCGGTTGGCGATATGGTAGACCGACGCGATGTTCCAGCTGCCGTCACCCTGCTCTCCGTCGGCTTCAACACTGTCCGGACCGTAGGCCCGGCACTCGGCGGCATCGCGGTTGCCTCGTTCGGGCTTCTGACGGCTCTAGCCGTGACCACACTTACATACCTGGTCCCTCTGGGGACCATATGGCGTTGCAAATGGAAGGTTCGCTCTTCGCCTCTGCCGCGTGAGCCGATGAGGACGGCGATCTATGACGGGGTCCGATTCACGGCGATGTCGTCGGAAATCAAGGCGGCGATCGCCCGCGGAACTCTCTTTGGCCTGGCAGGCATCGCCATACTCGCGCTGCTGCCCCTGGTCGTCCGGGATCAACTGGGAGGAGGACCGCTCGCCTATGGCGCCCTCATGGCCGGCTTCGGGACAGGCGCTGTCTGCGCCGGCGTCTCCAATGGCATGTTCAGACGGATCTTGTCTCAAGAACGACTGATGACGCTCGCGTGCGTTGCGTGCGCGGCGTGCTCCCTCTCCCTGGCGCTGACCTCTTCGATTGCCGTGGCGGCAATAGCACTCGCCTTGGGCGGCGCAGGTTGGGTCACCGCCTGGTCCGGAGTTGGCGTGAGCGTGCAGTTGGCAAGCCCGCGCTGGGTCGTGGGGCGCACCATCTCGATCTATTATGCGTTGATAGATGGCGGCATCGCGGCAGGCAGTTGGGTGTGGGGCACGGTGGTCCAGAACCATTCCCTGACCTGGGCGCTGGAGGGTTCTGCTGGTGCTCTGTTGCTCGTCGCTGCGGCCGGCGTCGTGTTTCCTCTTCGCGAGCGCCACGACTCCGAGCCCGATCCTTTAGAGCAATTCGACACCCCGGCAGTCGCCCTCAATCTCAAGCCAAGAAGCGGTCCCATCGTCGTCAAAGTCGAATATCTGATACCCGCGGAAAACGTCGATGCTTTCTTGGACCTCATGCGCGAGCGGCGGCACTTACACAGCCGCGTCGGTGCTCGGCACTGGACACTCCAGCGCAACCTGCAGAAGCCTATGCAATGGACAGAAACGTTCCGCACGCCGACCTGGATGGACTACCTTCGCCTGAACCATCGCCTCACGGAAGCAGACAAGGAAGTGGACGAACGTGTCCTCGAATTGCATGCGGGAGAGGTTTCACCTCAAACGACGCTTTTGATCGAGCGCCCGACAGGCTCGGCCCGCAAGCCCGAGCAATCCGCACCTTATTTTCCCCACCGCTGACAATTAATTGGCGTCCAGCCGCATATCCGAGATGCAAGGCGGCATTTTCAGTGAGGATCATAAAACAGCGAGAACGCGAAATAACAGAGAGAGGTTCGAGTGCTAAGAACATGATTCAAGACACTGTCCGACATCTCGTCATTGACGAGAAACAGAGGTGATGTTGAAGCAAGCACCTAGAGATGCGGTCCAGCATCTTGGTTTTGATTGAAGCCTGCCTCGCAGCGTCTACAGCGAGACTGGGATCTTTAGGATCGGATCGGAGATCACCATCCGATTCGGACCGTGTGGGCTACATTATTGCAAGCACGTGGGCGGCGAATGTGTAAAGCCACTGACACAAGCTGCCGCAGTGTTGTGGCGCGGCTCTTGCAGAACGTCATGTCCCTCCACCGCCGCGTCAGCTTTCGATTGCACGCTGCCGGAGAGGCAAGGGAAGGAACTGACAAGGGCAGACATGCAATCTGTCTTCGAAAGATTTTTGGAACAGCTTTCGGAAGGCGTCGATGAGGTCGATTTCCACAGCGCCTTGGCCTATGTGAGCTCACAATTCGACCTGCTCGCCTTCGCCTACCTCTCGCTGCCGCCGCGGCCAGGTGACAAGCCTATGCTGATCTCAAACTATCCGGCGCCCTGGACAGCCCGCTATCTTGAGCACCAGTACCAGAGCATCGACCCCGTGATCGTGCGTGCCCGCGTCGGCGGATGTCCTTTTCGATGGGGCTCTGCACTACCGGATGTTGAGCCATCAGAAGCTGAGCAGAGGGTCTTTGACGAAGCCGCGCAATTCGGCATCTGCTGTGGCTTGACGATCCCGATTATCGATCTGCGAGGCAATTTTGCGGCGATGACCTTTGCCGCTGACAAGCGCGATCCTGCATTTTCCGCGTCGCGGACCGCTATGACGACGATCTGCCATACGTTGCGACCTGTTTTCACAAGTTCGTTCGACGAAAACTGTCCGCTGACCGAATCGTTGACGGTGTGCCTTTGACGGCGCGTGAATACGAGTGCCTGCAATGGGCAGCACGTGGCAAGACGGCCTGGGAGATCGGCTGCATCCTTGGGGTCACGCGGCGCACGGCCGCGTTTCATCTCGATAACGCCCGTAGGAAGCTCGGCATAACGACCAGAAGCCAGTTGGTTGCGCGTGTCGTCAATTCGAAATCCTCGCATCACTGACAGTCTACCTGTGCAGTTGCACAGGCAGCGCAAACGTCAAGCTTCGCCTCCAATTCCGGGGAAATTTCCCCCGCGAGGAGGCCTTTGATGATCCAGCTGATTTCACCAGACCGCTACGAGGACTTTGCCGACGACCTGCATGCAATGCCTCACCTTCGCTACCGCGTCTTCAAGGAGAGGCTCGACTGGAGGTAAGAGGGAAATGGCGGCTACGAGATCGATTCCTTTGACTCGTTGAGACCTCACTGCCTGTTGCTGCGCGGTTTCGAGGGTCGGGTAGAGGGTTACGTGCGCCTTTTGCCCTCGACCGGCGCGACCATGCTTCGCGACACCTTTCCCATGCTGTTGGAGGAAAAGACGGCGCCTGAGCATCCGAGCATATGGGAAGCAGCCGCTTCGCGATCGACATTGCTTCGTCCGCACCGAAGGGAGCGGGCGGCATTGCGATCGCCACCTACGAGCTTTTCGCCGGCATGATCAAGTTAGGCCTCTCGCGCCAGCTCAGCCATATCGTAGCGGTCACCGACTTGCGCATGGAACGCATCCTTCGTCGCGCCGGCTGGCCGCTTGAGCGGATTGGAGAGCCCCACACGATTGGCGTCACCCGCGCTCTGGCCGGCTTTTGGATGTGTCGGAAAAGATGCTCCAGGTGGTGCGGCAAAACGGTGGCATTGGCGGTCCGGTGCTGTGGGCGCCGGTGCTTCGCCGGGTGGCATGATCACGCGATGACGGCGGCCAGAGGATCACGATCATGCCCATATTGTCGCGCCAGATGCCGATCAGGACTGGCAGGATCACTGCTCCTATGACTGCACCACTCAATTGACGTTGGGTGGCTGGGCTTCGGAGTTCTTGCGTCGCAACCGGGCATTCCAGCTTGATCTGCTCGCTGCGCTCCAGCAGGCCAATACACTGTCTCGTGGAGCCCTTGTCGACCTGATCAGTTCCGCCGGCGATCTCTCGCGCTGGGGTGTTTTGTTTCGCCCCGTCTCACGCACGCAGTGCGACCGTGTTCTGGTGTGTGCGCCGGTGCGTCCATGCATTGCCGGTCGTCGCGGACCAGCCGTCTGCATCGCCAACCGGATCGCTGTTCGACCTGGCGACATTGTCATGTCGAGCGACAGTCCTGCTGAGGCCCGACGAGAGCCAGCACGTCCATCTTCGCAATGCGGAGCATAACCTCCAACTCGCAGTTTCGGGTGCGGATATCCTGCGGCCCGCTTGCCTGCGTGCAGAGGCGATTTGGCCCCCAGCACTTTTGAAACATCGTTTGTGGGGGCTCGAGTGCCTCAATGCCCTTTGTCTCGATGGATAACTGCCCGCCCGCCTGTTTCCGCCCGAAAGACGCGGAGCTCGATTGACCTTCATTCTTCGCGCCCTCAACGGGTCGCTCGCTGGAGCATCCCACCGCGAGATTGCGGAGGCGCTGATTGGAGAAGGGCGCGTCCACTCCGACTGGAACGATCCTCGCGATCACCTGCGCGATCGCATCCGCCGCGCCGTTTCGGCGCGCACCTGGCAGGAGGATCGGCAGGTCGAATGGCACTAAATCGCGGCGGGCAAGCCGATGCAGAATGCCTTTGTGGAAAGCTTCAATGGTCGGCTACTCGATGAGTGTCTCAACGAGACGCTGTTTACTTCGCTGACTCAGGCGCGCGTAACCATCGCCTGTCGCGCATCGACTACAACACCGCGCGGCCGCACTCCCAAAGCGCCTGGCAGACACCGACCGAGTTCGCCACCACCTTCAATCCGCGACGGTCGCTCGCGCTGCGCTATGCCAAAGGCTCCGCGCCAGCGCCCGTCGCTTCA
>NZ_RZOI01000189.1:0-8890 GCF_004022645.1 Mesorhizobium sp. M4A.F.Ca.ET.020.02.1.1
GTTTCTGGACGAGATTGGCGAAATATCGGGCTCGTTCCAGGCTAAGCTGCTGCGTGTCCTGCAGGAGCAGGAGTTTGAGCGTGTCGGCAGCAACCACACCATTAAAGTCGATGTTCGCGTGATTGCCGCAACCAACAGGGACTTGGAAAAGGCAGTTCAACGCAAGGAGTTCCGGCAAGACCTCTATTACCGCATCAGCGTCGTCACTTTACGCGTGCCGGCATTGCGCGAAAGGCGAGGTGATATTCCGCTCTTGGCCGCTCAGTTTCTCAAGAATTTCAATACTGAGAATGATCACACGCTGACCTTCGCTCCCGAAGCGATTGAGGTGCTAATGAATTGCGAATTTCCAGGCAACATCCGAGAGCTCGAAAACTGCGTTCAACGGACGGCAGTTCTGGCGACGGGTCCATCAATCCTCAGAACTGACTTTGCCTGTTGCGTGGGTGAGTGCTTGGCCGCGGCGCTGTGGAAGAACGGACCGCCGACGTCAGAGAACTCGACTACGATCGAGCCTTCCGCCGCCCGTGCCGCCCCGCCCGTCGGCGACGGGCAAGCGCCGATAGGCCCTGCCACGACTCGTGGTAGGGTGCCCGATGCCGATACGGTCATTGCCGCCATGGAAAAGTGTGGCTGGGTGCAGGCAAAGGCGGCGCGCCTGCTCGGTTTGACCCCGCGCCAGATCGGCTACGTGCTGAGAAAACACGGCATCGAGATCAAGCGTCTCTGAAACAACCCGCCGAGCAAGAGCTGGAGCAGGTCAAGCATTGGTGCTCTGGCGCCGAGCCCATCGGCCACCTTACGAACGTGGGTGTGAACAGCGCTGCCAAGATTCCGGCCGTGTGCTTTCTACCACCAGTCGTACTGGGGCTCTGCGGCTGACAAAACTAAGAAGGAGGAATCCTATGGCTAGTAACTTCGCTCTACACCGCAAGGGCAAATCCAATCCGACGTGCCTGAAATCCAGAAATAATCGATGTATCATTGGTGACACGCCAGCATGCGTAGAGGCGACGCGCAGATCTCCGCTGGCGGGACCTGGTCGATACATAAGCTGATCGCTTGCCGCTCGATATCGCGCCAATCTGATCTGAAAGAAATAAGTAGTTTTGGGAATAGGGATTAAGCATGCCAACGCGCTTCAGAACGATCAAATTGTTTTTAGCAACAACGGCGCTCTTCGCACCAAATCTGTCCTTGGCCCAGGAATCAGTCGCGTCGCCTGCGCCGGTGGCAGATGCCGAATATTCCAGAAATTGGGGCCTGAGTATGATCAACGCCCTGCCCGCCTACCTTAAAGGCTATACGGGCAAGGGCGTCGTCGTTGCGATTGTGGATACAGGACTGGATATCAACCATCCCGAATTCGTGGCGCGCATTTCGAAGGCGCTGCACAACTTCGGGACGGATAAACGCTTGGCTGACGTCAGCCATTCTGTCGACAAAGACGGTGTGCCTGACGGACACGGGACCCATGTGGCGGGGATAATCGGCGCCGCGCGCGACGGCACGGGCATGCAGGGCGTGGCCTATGAATCGACAGTATTGCCCCTTCGAGCAGTGGATATCGGCGACCCAGATGATCCCGAGATGGACCCGACCAATGAAGCGATCGAATACGCGATTGGTGCGGGAGCTGGCGTGCTCAATGGGAGCTACGGGCCAGGCCTGTTGCTGGGGCGGTATCTCAAGGACGAGAACGGCCAACTGAAACTCGATGGCAAGGGATATGCCATCGATAATAAAAACTATGAGATTCTCGACTATCAGGCCATCTATGATGATCCGAGCAATCTCGTCGATACCTACAATACGTTGAAGAAGGCGGCTAAGGCGGACATCGTGCTCGTCTTCGCCGCCGGTAATGATGCCAGTACCGACGACCAACCCGGCGCTGCTTCGGCGATTCCCAGCGGCATCGGCACGTTGCCGTTAATAACGCCAGAAAATACCAAAGATGGAAATCTTTATAAGTTCATCGACACAAACGATCAAACAAACAAAGGTTTCGATTTCAATAACCCAAATACATACAAGATAGTGAGCGGGTCTGATGTCTCGAAGCTCGACTTCTCGGATCTGGCAGGCTCGCTGATAACAGTCGTTGCTGTCGGCAAGGATGGCAAGATTGCCAGCTATAGCAATAGATGCGGAGCCACAGCAGAGTGGTGCCTCGCGGCTCCGGGTGGCGATATTAATGCCGATCCCGATAATCCGATTGATGAGAACGGCATTTATTCTACCTGGCCACAAGGGGATCGGGCGAACAAGAACAACCCGTATAAGTACGAGGAAGGTACTTCCATGGCAACGCCGCATGTTGCTGGCGCGGCGGCAGTGATCCGGTCGGCATTCCCTTACATGAACGCCCGCCAGACCATTGAAACCCTCCTGACAACGACGACCACCAAAGGGTTCGAGGATGAACAAGTCTTCGGCCAGGGTCTGCTCAATCTCGGCGTTGCGATCGAGGGTCCGGGCGAGTTCCGCTACGCCGGCGTCTTCGACGTCGACACCAAAGGCTACTCCTCGATCTGGTCGAATTCAATCTCGGGCGCCGGAGACCTGACGAAGCGCGGCGAAGGAGCGCTGATCCTGTCCGGCGAAAACAGCTACAGCGGGCCGACCAAGGTGCTTGGAGGCATACTCGCCGTCGATGGCCGCATTGTTTCGAAGGTAGGCGTCTCGGCTACTGGTACCCTTACGGGTATCGGTGCAGTCGGCTCTCTTACGGTTGGCGCAGGCGGCACCGTCGCTCCTGGCAGCGTGCTCGATCCAAGCAAGGGGGTTGCAGTGCTCACCGTCAACGGTGACTTCGTGCAGCAGGCCGGGTCGACCTATTTGGCGGGTATCGCACCGAGCAAGGCTTCAGATCTCATCGACGTTGCCGGCAGTGCCGCCATCAACAAGGGAGCGAGCGTCAAC
The DNA here is from genome assembly GCF_004022645.1 of Mesorhizobium sp. M4A.F.Ca.ET.020.02.1.1. Taxonomy (NCBI): domain Bacteria; kingdom Pseudomonadati; phylum Pseudomonadota; class Alphaproteobacteria; order Hyphomicrobiales; family Phyllobacteriaceae; genus Mesorhizobium; species Mesorhizobium sp. M4A.F.Ca.ET.020.02.1.1. Next base: position 2,926 of record NZ_RZOI01000189.1, read on the forward strand.
CTGGTGCGTGAAGGTGCCGGGCATTTCTCAGTCGATACCCGCTACACGCTTCTGACCGCCGCTGGCGGCGTGATCGGGACCTACGGCGGGCTGACAGGAGGCCTCTTTACAGACTCGCCCTTCGTCGATTTCGAACTCGCTTATGACCCGACCAACGTCTATCTCGACGTCGATCGCAATTCTGTCACCTTTGCCGATGTCGGCAATACCTTCAATCAGCGATCCGTGGGCGCGGCTGCGGAAGCCCTTGGTTCCGGCAACACGATCCACGACAACATCCTCTTCCTGACGGGACAGGGATCCCGCAACGCATTCGATCAGCTTTCGGGCGAGATCCATGCTTCCGTTCACAGCGCCTTTGTCGAAGACAGCCATTTCGTCCGTGACGCCGCCGGCGATCGCATTCGCGCAGCGTTCGCAGGCGTGGGCGCATCAACCGTGCCGGTCATGGCATATGGACCGGAAGGCCCGGAACTGGCTCCCGCGACCAGCGAAAACTTCGCCGTCTGGGGCAGCGGTTTCGGCGCCTGGGGACATTTGGACGGAGACGGCAACGCTGCTCGCCTCGACCGCTCGACGGGAGGCTTTATTGCAGGCGGCGATGCGGCCATCGGCGAAAGCTGGCGGCTCGGGCTTCTTGCCGGTTATAGCCATACGTCCATCCATGTGGATGATCGCGCCTCCTCCGGCTCAGGCAACAATTATCACCTCGGGATCTACGCTGGCACGCAGCGTGGCCCTCACAGCTTCCGTTCCGGCCTTGCCTATACGTGGAACCGCATCGAGACCGGCAGGTCGGTGGCGTTTCCGGGCTTCTCCGACAGCCTTTCGGCCGATTACCATGCCGGCACGTTCCAGGCTTTCGGCGAACTCGGCTCTCGACTGGATACAGCTTCCGTATCTTTCGAGCCCTATGCGAACCTAGCCTATGTGAACTTCAACGCGGATGGCTTCACAGAGCATGGCGGTGCCGCTGCGCTTTCCGGAAAAGACCGGTCGAGCGACACGACATTCACCACGATAGGGCTGCGCGCCTCGACCGCTTTCCCGCTTGGTTCCGTCAATACAACCGCCCGTGGCGGTATCGGCTGGCGTCATGCGTTCGGCGATGTGGTGCCTGAAACGGCGCTTGCCTTCACAGGCGGCTCATCCTTCGCCGTGGAGGGAACGCCAATCGCAAAGAACGCTGCCGTCTTCGAAGCTGGTATCGATGTCAACCTTACCGACAAGGCAACCATCGGGCTTACCTATAAAGGTCAGCTTGCCTCGGACGCGCAGGAGCATGGCTTCAACGCCAAACTCAGTGTTCGGTTTTAATCGCCGCAAGGGAGGGCGATATGTCATGCCCGATTCCAGCAGCGAACTGACAGCCATCTCTATTGAAAGATCTTATCGCCTTGCAATGGCCGACCATCCTTCGGCCATTGCTGCTTTTGCTTTCCGGAAGGAGTGTTTCGTGAACAAAGTAATTCTAATTGCGATTTGGCAGGGTGCCTTTCTTTCGCTGCCGGGTGCAGTACGTCCGACGGCGGCAACTGGGTGAAGGACGAGACGCCGCGCAGTGCTGCCCAGCAGGACTACACTGAATGCAAGTATCAGTCGGAAATGGCGACGGCGACGATCGGAACGAATAGCCGCCCGAAAACGATGACAGATGCAATCGGGGACGGTGTCGGGGATCGTATCGTCAAGGGTATGGAACAAGGCAATCTCGTCAAGGATTGCATGAGAGCCCGCGGCTACACTCAATCCTGACAGGCAACTCATGGGCTTCCGCCGCTATCGAAGGGATTGTAAAGGACGCGTCGATCTTCGAGAAACGAGGAAGCGGCGTACGATTTCTGTCTCTGAGGGGCTGGGGTCCGACCATGACACGCCGAAGACAGGTGTACTGATACCGGTTACCCGGCGTGCGGTCTCGGCAGTGACCTTGCTGCTCTAGCGAATAAATTGCGCTACTGCCTGCTAGCCGACCCTAAGTCTGGCCTGCTTCAAATGAGGTTGATGCTCGGTCGGCCGAAGCGAATGAGCAGCCATCGCGGCAATGAAAACCTCGGGCGTTTTTAGGTAGCGCTCCAGCTTGTTCTCCCTCATGAGCACTACGAACAGAGCGCACGTTTTCGCCTGACAATTGACCGACTTGGTAGGGTTGAACTCTATGTCAGTGAAACCGGCATACCGCATTTCGCCGTCCACTCGATTTTTGAGCCATACACGGTGAGGAAAGATGGCATTGAGATAAAGCCAATCGTAGAACACGGTCGTGGGTTCTAGCGGGAACTCGAAGCCGTCGAATTTGAAGCCCACCAGTGCGCCGGATTCGCGGAGTCGTGGCTCGCGCTTCGCATCGCGCGGTTCAACCTCGTACAGATCGGTGTACGGCCCGCCACGCTCGAATACCTTACTTCCCTGAAAGGCGTTCTCCAGCGGTATCTCGCCGATGCTGGTCCTCACGCGCAGGTGAAACGCGCTAAGATGCTGGCCGGCGACTTCATCAGACTTGCTAGACACTTCTAGCAGCGGCGCATATCCGGCTTTCTTGGCGGCCTCATGCAGCGACCGTATATTCTTCTTCTTCTGAACCTCAGCGAAGCCACCGGCCCACGGAATTTCGAAATCCAATCGCCTGACGTAACCTTCGTCCTCGGTTGCAGGGATAAAGACTGGTCTCTCAGCCATTCTAAATGTTCCTTATTAAGCCCAGCAGAATGACATGGGGAACCAACACCTCGTATTTCTCCGCCTGAGTGAGACGCGCCTTAATCGCCGAATCCTTCCAGTCCGTTCGGGTGTAAAGTATCTCAAAATCGATTAGCGGTTCAGCCTCTCCGATAGGAATCGATTCGACGCCAGCTTTGTTCGCGACATCGTTGGTAAAACGAACACCCGTGAACTGCATTACCGAGGGGTGTATTTGCAGAAAGATCGTGTCCGTAATCCTCCCATCCTGCCGGGCAACGTACTCCATCGGATGGGTGCTACGAAAGCAAAGGTGGACGTAGTTGCCCATTCCCTTCAACGCGTCGGCGTCACGACTCCATTCATTGCCGCCCGGTGCCGGAACCTTGACCTTCTTCTGGTCAAGCTGCGCGAGTGGATAGAGTCCTCCCATTTCTTTAATCACCGGCAGGTTCCTCCGGTCGGTGAAGTGATAGAGCAGCGGCACCTTATCAAGAGTATCAATTGCCATGTTCCCCTCCGTCGCAGGCCGGTAGCAGCCTTGCCCCACACGGGTGGAATCTTACGGCAGTCATCGTCCGAACGCCATGATCCGAGGCGAGGTGTTCAGATTGGCGACGTTTCTCAATTGTTCTATACGATTAAAATAGAATTCTACATCGCCAACTATGGTTCGAAATCGTCGTGCACGGCAGCTCCACAACGATCATCATCCCGGATCGGACTGTGCGGGAGCTGCAATCGCAGCCGCGCGAAGGCGACCGTGTTGTCACGAGCAACGACGCGCTCCTCCTCGATGCACAGGATCTGGGCCAATTGCTGCGGGTCGGCGGCGACAAAGGCACTGTCTTCAACCGCGGCGGGCCTGGCGAAGCGGGCATTGTGAGCCGGCAGATAGGTCTGTGCGACGAAGCGGTTGGCGGCCTCGATATCAGCCATGCCGGCCAGTGCCAGTTCCCTCGGCAGTCGGTCCTGCAAGGTTGAGAACATCCGCTCGGAGCGGCCCCTGGCTCCAGGCGAATAGGCTGGAATATGTTCGATGCCGAGCCGCTCGAGCGCCCGACCGACCTGGGTCATGCGAATCTTGTCGACAGCCCCGCCCGCCTTGAGCGTCACGAAATAGTGTCTGCCACGATCGCTGTAGAGGCTTGACGGCAATCCCTTGGCGACAAAGGTCTCCAGAAGTCCCTGGAAGCTCGACGCCGTGCCTTCCTCCTCGATCAGAAAGGCCGAATAGATCGTGCTCGTCGCATCGTCCATAGTCACGATCAGATCCAGCATCGGCCCACTCGCCAGCCACTGATGACGGCTGCCGTCCTGGTGTAGCATCATCCCTTCGCACGGCTTCCTTTCCCGCTTGCGCCGGTGAGCACCGCGCCGCTTGGCCCGTTCCACCAGGCCCGCCGCGTGAAGCTGCGTCTTGATGAAGGTGTAGCCCCAGCTGAAATCGTGATCGCGCAGCAGGTGCTCGTGGAAATGCTTCACGTTCCAGCCAAGGTAGCGATGGCGATAAAGCTCCAGCATCTCCTCGATCGCCTCCACTGGCACCCGGCGCGTCGAAAGCTTGCCCAAACGCCGGTCCAGCAACCCAGCCTCCCCGGCCTCTTCGTAACGGTCGCGATAACGCCGAAATTGCCGCTCCGACATGCCCAGCAACTCGCCTGCCTCCATCATCGAGAGATCGCCGCCAGTCCAACGGCTCAATACGTCCCGAAACTTCTGTATTCTCCGTCCTGGAGCCACGCTGCCCGCTTCATCCCCAGCTTCCATTCGCTGGCGATGAAACCGGACAACTCCTGTGCTACCTAATCCGGACAAATCATGTGCTTACGACACGCCGGAGCGGAACGCTTGCCTGCGGCATCGCGGTCGGGTAATTGTTGCAGATACGTCGGCCCGAAGATCGGCATCGATTTTCGGGCCGACGCGTCGTTTCAATCGGATAGAGCGCCATTCTCGCCTCGAAGGCACGCGCGGCGCTCCACGACAAGGGGGCAACGGAGCTTTGCTGATGTCGGATTCGTCCAGGATTTGTGCGGTGGCCGCGGCCACCCTCATGGCGCTTTCCGCGTCGTTGGCAGCTCAGGAAGCCGGGCTGCCGGGCGGTGCTTCCTCGCTGAAGGAGACCTATGAGGACTGGGATCTCTCCTGCCAGGCCACGCCGACGCTGGTATGCGCGGCTACCTATCAGCAGTCGCAGCAGAACGGACGGCGCCTGCTTGCGGTCGAATTGGGCAAGGGGCAGGAGGACGGCATTGCGGGCAATCTCGTCCTGCCCTTCGGCCTGCAACTCGCCGTCGGCGCGACGCTTCAGGTCGACGATGGGCAAGCGGGCAAGCCGCTGCCCTTCTCGACCTGCCTGCCCGCCGGCTGCTTCGTGCCCCTCAGCTTCGACGCGAAAGCAGCCGCGTCGCTGCGCACGGGCACAACGCTCAAGGTCACGGTTAAGAGTCTCGACCAGAAGGATGTGCCCTTGTCGGTTTCATTGAAGGGTTTGACGGCGGCGCTGGACAGGTTGAAGGTGCTGCTCGGGGCTTAGATTGGGGGCTGGCTGGCTGATGATCTCGGTTGTCACTTTCCTTTGTTCCACTACGGCTTTTCGACATTTTGGTCAGATAATCCCCACGCGCGAGAAGCGCGCGGTCTCGGCCTGAGTGATCTCGGGCGGGCGAGTGGCGCCCGACGCTTCCGACTCCGCGGCAGCGATCCGCTCGATCGCCTTCTTCACCTTTGCACGAACATTCTCGTCGAACGTCCGTACACTGACCTTGAGGAGGGTCTCATCCGGGATTACGTCGTACTTTGTCCCCGCATTGATCGCGCCCACCTTTACAATCATCGCGGCTGTCCTGAGGGAGAGAAGAGTAATGATGCGCAGAACGTTTCTCATGGCGGGCGTGTCCCTGTCTGCCGTAGCGGTCGGCAAGTCCTTAGCCGCGTCGGTATTCCTCGACTACACACAGGAGCAACTGGATACGGCGTATGACCAGTCATTCTGGGCGCCGCGGATGGCGGAACTGGAGGAAGGCGATGGCATCGCCAGCGCCGAGGTCCGGCGCGCGATGCCGCCGCGTCCGGCAAAATACGGTCCAGATGCCAGAGATCTCATCGATGTGTTCGCGCCTGGGATGCCAAGGCCGCCCCGGTCCTGGTCTTCATCCATGGCGGTGCCTGGACCCGAAACACTCGCGAGGATGCATCCTATCCGGCCCCGACCTTCGTTTCGCGCGGGGCGGCCTTGGCATCCCAGGCGCGAACACATCGATGAGATCTCTGGCATCTGGAC
>NZ_RZOI01000018.1:0-23822 GCF_004022645.1 Mesorhizobium sp. M4A.F.Ca.ET.020.02.1.1
GGTAGGAATTGATGCCCGAGGGCAGAGCCGCCGCTGACGGCCAAGGGGGCGGTGGTGGCGGCGGCTCTGCCCTCGGGCATCAATTCCTACCTGATCGCCGTCCAGTTCAACACCGGCCAGGCGCTGGCGTCGAACCAGATAACCATCGCGACGGCGAGCGCGGTGGTGACCACGTCCTTCTGGCTGACGGTGGTTCTCCACGTCTTCGGATAGGGGAGCGGCCGGCCAACTCTCGCCTTTGCTGGTCCAACCCCTATATGCCATCTTGCGATTGCTTGCCGGCCTTTCCCTAGGTTAAGAGCAGTGGCTCCAGCGTGCGGACATCGCGCACGCGCATTGAAGATATCCAGAAAAACGGCCGATCAGCGCGCCGAACGGAGGCCAGACCATGCTTCAGAAAACCAGCCATTTCATGCGCCAGGCCAATCTCATCAACGGTGAATGGGTGCAGGCCGACAGCGGCCAGACGGTCGACGTCAACAATCCGGCCACCGGCCTCAAGATCGGCACCGTGCCGAAGGCCGGCAGGGCCGAGACGCGCCGCGCCATCGAGGCCGCCGAGGAAGCCTTCAAGAGCTGGCGCAAGACCACCGCGCTCGAGCGCTCGAAGCTTTTGCGCAAGCTGCACGACGCGATGATGGACAATCAGGACGTGCTCGCGGAACTCTTGACCATAGAGCAGGGCAAGTCGCTGTTTGAATCGAAGGGCGAGATCGGCTCGGCCGCCGCCTACATACTGTGGTTCGCCGAGGAAGGCCGGCGCACCTACGGCGACATCGTGCCGTCGCCCTGGGGCGACCGCCGCATCCTGGTGACCAAGGAGCCGGTCGGCGTCATCGCCGCCATCACGCCGTGGAACTTCCCGTCCTCGATGCTCGCCCGCAAGCTCGGCCCGGCGCTCGCCGCGGGCTGCACCGCGGTGGTCAAGCCGGCCTCGCAGACGCCGTATTCGGGCCTCGCCTGGGGCGCGCTTGCCGAGGAGGTCGGCTTCCCCAAGGGCGTCATCAACATCCTGACCGGTTCGGCCGCCGAGATCGGCGACGAGATCTGCGCCAACCCGCTGGTCAAGAAGATCACCTTCACCGGCTCGACCGAAGTCGGCAAGATCCTGATCCAGAAGTCGTCCGTGACGGTCAAGAAAGTGTCGATGGAGCTCGGCGGCAATGCGCCGTTCATCGTCTTCGACGACGCCGACATCGACCGCGCCGTCACCGGCGCCATCACCGCCAAATACCGCAATTCCGGCCAGACCTGCGTGTGCACCAACCGCTTCCTCGTGCAGGCCGGCGTCTACGACAAGTTCGTCGAGAAGCTGGCCGCGGCAAGCAACAATCTGAAGGTCGGGTCCGGCCTTGAAGAGGGTGTGCAGCAGGGACCGCTGATCGACGACAAGGCGGTCGAGAAGGTCGAGGAACTGATCGCCGACGCCACGTCGAAGGGCGGCAAGGTGGTGGCCGGCGGCAAGCGCCATGCACTCGGCGGTTCGTTCTTCCAGCCGACGGTGATCGCCAATGCCACGCCGACGATGCGCTTCATGAAGGAAGAGATCTTCGGCCCGGTCGCTCCGGTGTTCAAGTTCGAGACCGAGGAAGAGGCGATCGCGCTCGCCAACGACACCGAATTCGGCCTCGCCTGCTATTTCTACACCGGCGATCTCGGCCGCGCATTCCGCGTCATGGAAGGGCTGAAATACGGCATGGTCGGTGTCAATGAGGGCCTGATCACCACACCGGAAGCGCCGTTCGGCGGCGTCAAGGAATCCGGTCTCGGCAAGGAAGGCGGACATCAGGGTATCGAGGACTATCTCGACACCAAATATGTCTGCATCGGCGGCCTCGGCCTCTGACAGCAAACGGAAGGGCAGGCGCAAGGCCTGCCTTTCCCATAATCCAACCCGGCCGGGACCGGCTGAGTCGACAGATCAACGAACTGACTTTCGGGCATGACGATGAAGGACGGCGAAGTCTTCGGCACGACGCAGGCGGGCGAACCCGTGCGCCGTTTCACCATTCGCGGCGGCGGCCTCACCGCCAACATCATCGGGCTTGGCGCCATCGTCCAGGATCTGCGGCTTGCCGGCCACGACGCGCCGCTGGTGCTGGGCTACGACCGTTTCGAGCCCTATGAGACCGACAGGGCCTTCTTCGGCGCCGTGGTCGGCCGCTTCGCCAACCGCATCCGCGATGGCCGCTTCACCATCGCCGGCAAGCGCTACCAGACAGAGCGCAACTTCCTCGACAAGCACACGCTGCATGGCGGCTCGGAAGGCTATTTCCACCGTCCGTGGACGGTCTCGCTGCATGGCCGGGATTTCGTCACGCTGACCTTGCATGACGCTGACGGCACGATGGGCTTTCCCGGCGCGCTCGACGTAACCTGCACCTACCGGCTCAAAATCCCCGGCACGCTCAGCGTCGAACTGACCGCCACGACCTCCGAGGAGCCGACGCTGTGCAATCTCGCGCAGCACTCTTACTTTAACCTCGACGACGGCGGCGCCGGCGATATCCTCGACCATCGGCTGATGCTCAATGCCGGCGCCTACACGCCGGTCGATGCGGAGATGATCCCGACGGGCGTGGTGAAGCCGGTCGACGACACGCCGTTCGACTTCCGCCAGGCGCGGGCATTGCGCATGGAGAGCGAGGGCGAGCAGCTTCCCTACGACCTGAACTTCTGCCTCGCCTCCACGCACGGGCCGCTCAAGCAGGCCGCCTGGGCGCAAGGCGCCTCATCGGGCGTCGAGATGGAGGTCTGGACCACGGAACCCGGTCTGCAGCTCTATACCGGCCAGTATCTGGCGCCGTCCTCGGCAGGGCTGGAGGGGCGTCAGTACAGGGCCTATTCAGGCCTCTGCCTGGAGGCGCAGGTCTGGCCGGACGCGCCGAACCGGCCCTATTTCCCGCAGGCCACGCTGTGGCCGGGGCAGATCTATCATCAGGTGACGGAATATCGGTTCCGGCTACCTTAAGCGTGCCGATATTCAGGTGAGGCCGGCCTGCGAACGCTGGTTTTCTGCGCTTCCGCTGCTCACGTACTCGAGTACGCTCCGCTCCGGTTCTCGAAAACCACCGTTTTGGTCGCTTCGCGCCCGTCTTCGACTCCGACTCGGCCTGACCTGAGTCTCAATACACCTTAGCTAGTTGCCGAACGCTGCTCTCAGCGTTTCAAATGGCGCCAGGGCGCCGCGCACCTGCACGACCGCGGCGGCAACGCGATGCGCGCGCAGCGCCGCGTCGGCGGGGGCATGACCGGCAAGCCGGGCGGCGAGATAGCCGCCATTGAAGGAATCGCCGGCACCGGTGGTATCGACTGGCGTCGCGACATGCACGGCCGGAACCGGCTGGAAGGCACCCTTGACGGCGATCAGCGCCGCGTCCTCGCCATTCTTGACGACGACCTCGCCGACAAGTCGGCCGAGCCGGCCGGCGGTCACCTGTGGTGTCGCATCGCCAAACAGCATCTGCTCATCGGGAAAGGTCGGCAGCGCGATGTCGGTGACGGCAAGTGCTTCGGTGATTGCCGCTTGCGCCTCCTCGCGGCTGCGCCAGAGCAGCGGCCGGTAGTTGGGGTCGAATGCGACGCGCGAACCAGCCGCCCGCGCCTTGGCCACCGCATTGAGCAATGTCTTGCGCGAAGCCTCCTCTAGAATTGCCAAAGTGATTCCGGAAAAATAGACCAGCGCCTGGTTTTCAAGGCTTTTTGCCAAGGCGCCAGGGTCCGAAGCCAGTTGCCTGGCGGCGGCGTCGGCGCGCCAGTAGGTGAAGGCGCGTTCGGCGCCGGTCAGCGTGATGGCGTAAAGGCCTGGTCGGGCGCCTGGAATGACAGGGCTTTGGCCGATGCCGATGCCGTTTTCGGCGAAGAAGGCGATCTGCCCTTGCGAGAACGGGTCGTCGCCGAAGGCCGAGACATAAGTCGCCGGCCGCTCGCCGCTCAGCGCATGCAGCGCCCACAGCATGTTGAACGTGTCGCCGGCAAAGCCCATGCGCCAGTTCGGTCCCGCCTGGCCCGACAGTTCGAGCATGCACTCGCCGATCGAGGCGACGCCATTTGCAGCCATCTATCTGTCTCCCCGTGCATGTCGCGCAAAAGTGTCTAGCGTTTTGGGGATGACGACATGCACAAACCAACGAGGTGCTGCTGTAGCTTTTTGCGATGGGCAACGCCATGCTTGGCGGCTGCGGTTTTTTGCGTCAGAAGCGGTTTCCCACAGTCGCGGCGGGATGCGATCCGCCCGCTGGAACGTTGTCTTTGGAAAAGGAACCGGTTTGGCATCCCTATGGCGTTATCTTCTCGTGGGTCTTGGTCTGGCCGCCTTGCTGGCAGGTGTCCTTGCGATCGTCTATCTGACCGCTCCGCAAACGGCGTCGGGCCCCGATACGTCGCGCTCGAAGACCTCGGCAAACGGGCTGTTCGTTGCCAGCTTCCAGCCGGAGCGGGATGTGGTCCGGCAGGGCGAATTGCAGGCTTGGCTGCTGACGCTGAAGACAGTCAAGGGCGATCCGGTGGAGGGAGCGGCGATTGCCGTTTCCGGCGGCATGCCGCAGCACAATCACGGCCTGCCGACCAGCCCGCAGGCGACCGACTATCTCGGCGAAGGACGCTATCGCATCGATGGGCTGAAATTCACGATGAGCGGCTGGTGGCAACTGCGCTTGGCCATTTCGGCGGCGGCCGGTTCAGATACGGTCGTCTTCAACGTGGTGTTGTGAGCGGTCGATGAGGCGCCTCCTGCGAGTCCTGCCTCTCGTCGCACTGGTCGCCATGGCGCTGCTTGCCGGCTGCGGCAAGCCGCAGGTTTCCGATGCCGAGAAGAAGGTCATTGCCTCGCTGGCGCTGAACACGCTGCCGCCGCTGAAGCCCGACACCACCAATCGCTTCGCCGATGTGCCGGCGGCCGCGGCCCTGGGCTCGACGCTGTTCTTCGACCAGGGCATGAGCCGCGACGGCACCGTGTCCTGCTCGACTTGCCACAAGATCGATCGCCAGTTCCAGGACGACCTGCCGCAAGCGGTCGGCATCGGCCGCACCAACCGACGCACCATGCCGCTGGCAGGCGTGGCGCGCGATCCCTGGTTCTTCTGGGACGGGCGGCGCGACAGCCTGTGGGCGCAGGCGTTGACGCCGCTCGAAAACCCGCTCGAGCATGGCGGAAACCGCGCCGCTTTCGCGCATTACATCAAGAAACGCTTCGGCGAGCGCTACGAGCGCATCTTCGGGCCGCTGCCCGATCTCTCCACTGTGCCCGCCAATGCCAGCCCGCTCGGCACGGATGCGGAGAAGGCGGCCTGGGCCGCCATGCCCGTCAGCAAGGTCGAGGACGTCAACCGCGTCTTTGCCAATATCGGCAAGGCGATCGGCGCTTTCGAGCGGTCGATCGAGCCGCCGCAGACGCGCTTCGACCGTTTCGCCATCGATCTGGCATCTGGCGCCGAGCCACAAGGGGACGACGCCCTGTCGCCCGAAGAGATGCTTGGGCTGAGACTGTTCATCGGCAAGGCTAATTGCGTGACCTGCCACAATGGCCCGCGTTTCACTGACAACTCTTTCCACAATACCGGCGTGCCGCCGGTCAAGGACCTGCCGCCGGATCGCGGCCGCATCGATGCCGTGGTGCAGGTCGAGGCCGATCCGTTCAACTGCTTAGGCAAGTTCCGCGACGGCGACGACAACGCGTGCCGCGAGCTGCGCTTCATGGTGAAGGGCGGGCCGGACCTGGTGCGCGCCTACAAGACGCCGTCGCTCCGAGGCGCCGCTGCGCGCGCGCCCTACATGCATGCCGGACAGTTTGCGTCGCTCGAAGAGGTGGTCGAGCATTATTCGAAGGCGCCGGCGAGCGTCGAAGGTGTTTCCGAGGTCCACCCCGTCGAGCTTTCAGACCGCGAGCGCGCGGCGCTGGTGGCGTTCCTGAAGACGCTGTCAGAATGAGCTAGCGGTCCTTGACCGTCTCCATCGCCACGAAGGTGGAAGTCTGGGCGACATGGGGAAGCGCCGAAATGCGCTCGCCCAGCACCCGGCGGTAGGCGGCGATGTCGGTGGTGCGGACCTTCAACAGATAGTCGAAGCTCGACGCCATCATATGACATTGCTCGATCTCCGGCACCGCCTGCACGGCGCGGTTGAAGGCGTCGAGCGCGGCCGAGCGGGTGTCCGACAATTTCACCTGGACGAACGCGACATGGCCTTCTCCCATGCGCTCGCGATCGATGATCGCCTGGTAACCCCTGATGTAACCGTCCTTCTCCAGGCGCTTGACGCGCGCCTGCACCGGCGTCTTCGACAGGCCGACCTTGCCGGCCAGCTCAGACATGGAAAGCCGCCCGTCGCGCGCCAGTGCCGAAAGGATGTTGCGGTCGATGCGGTCCAATTGGTCTTCGATGATCGAATTCACAGTCTAAATGGCGAGAAGGTCGCGGCAGATCATAGTTCATTGGAACTGGCATGTCGATTTCTTTGGACCGACCGAAAACGGCAATTGTGCTAGCTTGCGCCATTCGGTCCGGTGACCGCCGGCCCGCTCCCTTAAGCTCGCTAGATAGGACAGCCATGCCCGCGCTCGATGCCATCCGCCAGCAGATCCGTGCCAACTACTTGCCCGACGAGGACGCCGCGGTGAAGCGGCTCGCCGACGGTGCGGGGCTTTCGGCGGATGACCGCAAGGCGATCTCGGCCCGCGCCGCCGATCTGGTGCGCGCGGTGCGCGGCTCGACCGATCCGAGGCTAATGGAAGTGTTCCTCTCGGCTTACGGATTATCGACCAAGGAAGGTGTCGCGCTGATGTGCCTGGCCGAGGCGCTGCTGCGCGTGCCCGACGCCGAGACGATGGACGATCTCATCGCCGACAAGATCGCGCCGCACGACTGGTCGGCGCATTCGGGCAGCTCGAGCTCCATCTTCGTCAATGCCTCGACCTGGGCGCTGATGCTGACCGGGCGCGTGCTGGACGAGGGCGAGGGCGGCATCGAGGGCACGCTGCGCGCCATGGTGCGCCGGCTGGGCGAACCCGTTATCCGCAAGGCGGTGGCGGCCGCCATGCGCGAGATGGGCGAGCAGTTCGTGCTCGGCCGCACCATCGCCGAGGCCGTCAAGCGCGGCCGGCCGATGACGCAGAAGGGCTATCTTTATTCCTTCGACATGCTGGGCGAGGCGGCCCGCACCGAGGCCGACGCGCTGCGCTATCACAAGGCCTATGCCGACGCGATCTCCTCACTCGATTCCGGTTCCAACGGGCCGGACATCCGCAACAACCACGGCATTTCGGTCAAGCTTTCGGCGCTGCATCCGCGCTACGAAGTGGCGCAGAAGGAGACGATGCTGCCGGTGATGGCCGAGCGGCTGCTGTCGCTGGCGCTGGCGGCGCGGCATTCGCGCATGGGGCTCAACATCGACGCCGAGGAGGCGGACCGCCTCGATCTGTCGCTCGACGTCATCGAGCGCGTGCTGGCCGAGCCGGAGCTTGCCGGCTGGAACGGTTTCGGCGTGGTGGTGCAAGCGTATGGGCCGCGCGCGGCCTTCGTCATCGACTGGCTCCACGCGCTGGCGAAAAAGTACGACCGCACCATCATGGTGCGGCTGGTCAAGGGCGCCTATTGGGACACCGAGATCAAGCGGGCGCAGACACTGGGGCTCGCCGGCTATCCGGTCTTCACCCGCAAGACCAACACCGATGTGTCCTACATGGCCTGCGCGAAGAAGCTGCTGTCGATGACCGATCGCATCTATCCGCAGTTCGCCACCCACAACGCGCACACGGTGGCCGCCATCCTGTCGATGGCCAAGGATCGCGACTCTTTCGAGTTCCAGCGGCTGCACGGCATGGGCGAGGCGCTGCACGAGACGGTGCGCCAGGCCGAAGGCACCCGCTGCCGCATCTATGCGCCGGTCGGCGCGCATTCCGACCTGCTCGCCTATCTGGTGCGCCGTCTGCTGGAAAACGGCGCCAACTCCTCCTTCGTCCACCAGCTCACCGACGAGGAGGTGGAACCGGAAGACATCGCCCGCGACCCGCTGGAAACGGTCGAGACGCAGGGGCCGGCCGCCAATCCGGCGATCGCCCGTCCCGCCGGGATCTTCGGCGCCGGCCGCCGCAATTCCAGGGGCGTCGACATCACCGATCCGGTGACGCTGGCGGCGATCGACAAGGCCAAGGCCGAGTTTGCTGGGCCGGACCGCTGGCACGCGAAGCCGGTCACGCGCGCCGCCGGCTACGGCAAGGAGCGCAAGGTAGTCAATCCGGCGAAGCCCGACGAGGTTGTCGGCACGATCCACGAGGCGGCCGCCAAGCAGGTCGCCACCGCCGTACGCATCGCGGTCGAGGCGCAGCCGGCTTGGGCCAAGCGCCCGGTCGCCGAGCGCGCGGCGATCCTGAACCGCGCCGCCGACCTCTATGAGGCCAACGCGGCCGAGTTCTTCGCGCTCGCCACCCGCGAGGCCGGCAAATCGCTGGCCGACGGCGTCGCCGAGGTGCGCGAGGCGGTCGATTTCCTGCGCTACTACGCCGCCGAGGCCGCCAATGCGGAAACGGGCACCGAGGCGCGCGGCGCGATCGTCTGCATCTCGCCGTGGAATTTCCCGCTCGCCATCTTCACCGGCCAGATCGCCGCGGCGCTCGTCACCGGCAATTCGGTGATCGCCAAGCCGGCAGAACAGACGCCGCTGATCGCCTTCCGCGCCGTCGAGATGCTGCGCGAGGCGGGCGTGCCGGAAGACATCATCCAGCTTCTGCCCGGCGATGGCCCCTCGGTCGGCGCGCCGCTGACGGCCGACCCGCGTATCGCCGGCGTCTGCTTCACCGGCTCGACCGAGGTCGCCAAGCTGATCGAGAAGCAACTGGCCGACACCGCCGCACCCGACGCCATGCTGGTCGCCGAGACCGGGGGGCTCAACGCCATGATCGTCGATTCCACCGCGCTGCCCGAGCAGGCGGTGCGCGACATCCTCGCCTCCGCCTTCCAGAGCGCCGGCCAGCGCTGCTCGGCGCTGCGCGTGCTCTATGTCCAGAAGGACGTAGAGAAGAAGATGCTGGAGATGCTGAGGGGCGCGATGGAAGCGCTCAACCTCGGCGATCCCTGGCTGATCTCGACCGATGTCGGCCCGGTCATCGACGACGAGGCGCAAACGTCGATCCGCGACTATTGCACCAGGATGGGCCTGCAGGGCCGGCTGATCGCCAAGCTCGAAGCGCCGAAGAGCGGCCGCTTCGTCGCGCCGCATGTCTTCCGCGTCAAGGGCATCGAGGAGATGGAGCGCGAGGTGTTCGGCCCGGTGCTGCATGTCGCCAGCTTCGACGCCGACGAGATCGACGCCGTTATCGCCGCCATCAACCGCAAGGGCTATGGCCTGACCTTCGGCCTGCACACGCGCATTGAAGGCCGCGTCCAGCATTTCGTCGACGGCATCCATGCCGGCAACATCTATGTCAACCGCAACCAGATCGGCGCCGTGGTCGGCTCGCAGCCGTTCGGTGGCGAGGGGCTTTCGGGCACGGGACCGAAGGCCGGCGGGCCGCATTACCTGCGGCGCTTCCGCAAGGGGCCGGAGGCAGGCACGCATGTCGCCGAGGGCCACAAGGTGACGGCAACCGAACTTGCCGACAATCTGCCCGATCCGACGCTCGGCGGCTGGTCGACGCGGCCCGACCGGGTGGCGATCCTGCGGAAGCACCTGCGCGGCAAGGGCGCGGCCGCCATCGGCGCGGCGGCAAGTATCGATTTCGGTCAGGTCGACCTGCCGGGTCCGACGGGGGAGGCCAACACGCTGTCGCTGGCACCGCGTGGCCGCGTGCTCTGCCTCGGTCCGGATACGGACACGCTGCTGGCGCAGGCGATCCAGGCGCTTGCCGCCGGCAACGCCGTGCTCGCGGTGGCGCCGGGCGCGCCGGCGGCGCTGTCGGCGCTAACCGGCAAGGGCCTGCCGATCGCCGCCATAGACGGCCGGCCGGACCCCGTCGAGGCGCGCGCACTGCGCGTCGATGTCGTCGCATTCTCAGGCACGCCGGAGGCGGCGCGCATCGTGCGCAAGGTTATCGCCGAGCGCGCCGGCCCGATCGTGCCGCTGGTCAGCGAGGTGCTCAATCCGGCTGCCTATGCGCATGAGCGCGCCGTCTGCGTCGACACCACGGCGGCGGGCGGCAATGCCAGCCTGCTGGCTGCCGCCTAAGGCACAGCCCAAGTCCGGGCGCGTGTTGCAAGGAGACCGCGCACCCGGATAAACATGCGCCGATCGATTACGCGGCGAGGCCGAACAGATGGAAGATAAATCGCCGTTCACGCTCCCGCGTGTCAGCGTGGTCATCACCAGTCACAACTATCGCGCCTATGTCGAGGACGCGATCCGCTCGGTTCTGGCACAGACCTATCGCAATTGGGACTGCGTGATCGTCGACGATGCCTCGGCCGACGGCTCGGCCGATCATATCCGTGCGCTGCTTGAAAAGATCGGCGATCCGCGCCTGCGCCTCCTGGCGCGGCCGCAAAACGGCGGCCAACTCGCCGCGTTCCGCGACGGCTTTGCAGCAAGCGACGCGCATTTCGTGGCGTTTCTCGATTCCGACGACATCTGGCTGCCGGACTTCCTGCTCGCGCATCTGTCGGCGCATCTCTACGCGACGCAGCCGGCGTCGCTGTCCAGCTCCGATCTTTTCCTCGTCGATCGCGAGCGCGCCTTGCTGGCCAGTAGCTTTGCGCTGCCGCGCAGGGAAGCGCACGCGCGCGGGACAATGATCCCACCCCACATACAGCATGGCGGACTCGCCTATCGGTCGGATTTTCCGGTGACCTATTTCGGACCCGATAGCTATGGCTGGATATGGGCGCCGACATCGTCGATGGTTTTCCGGCGTGGCGCGCTGGAACCCGTCCTGGCATTCCCCTTCAAGGTGTCGATCGGAACCGATTACCTGACGGCGACATGCGCGCATCTGGCCGCCGGCAGCCTCATCCTGTCGGAGTGCCTCGGCCTCTATCGCCTGCATGGCGCCAATGCCTCCGGCGGTCTCGCCTATGCCGGCGGCCGTATGCAGCTGTCGCCGGCCTATGCCTCCCTGGACGCCGCCATGGGCGCGGACGTGCTCGACTATGTCCTTGCCAATGCGGAGAGGCTCGGCGCCATCCACGGCAGGGATTTCGTGTCCGGCTTCCTGTCCAGCCATGTGAGGCGGTTCGGCGATTTGGCGAGCGATCCGCGGCTTGCGCCGCTTCTTGATCGCAAGAGCCGCTTGCGGCAGGCGCGCAAACGCTTTGTGCGGACGCTACGCCGGCTGGCTGGCGGTTCCTGAGGCTAGGCTCTCCCGAATAGCTCGTCAGGCGCCCTCGACGACCGAAAAGCCTTCGAATTGCGGATGGCCGAGATAGTGCACCTTGGAGGTGCCGGCGTTGCGGTGCGCGGCGCGGAAATTTTCCGATTTGGTCCAGGCGACGAAATCCTCGTGGCTGGCCCACACCGTGTGTGAGGCAAACAGCGTGTAGCCTTCGGCCTCGTTCAGCGGACCGCGCAGCAGGTGGAACTCCCTGAAACCTTTCATTTCAGACAGGCTGGAATCACGGTTCTTCCAGACATCCTCGAAGGCGTCTTACGAGCCGTTCTGGACCTTGAAGCGGTTCATGGCGATGTACATTGGTTTCCTTTCATGCGGTTCGTTCCATCCACTTTCAAAATGGACCGATTTCGGCCTCGAACACCAAACTCCTGCTTGCGATGCGCGACGGAATTGGAGGGAAGGGGGCAGCATTGCGAACGATGCCGAGCGCGACCTGATCGAAACTCGACGATCCAGAGGTTTGCAGGATGCGTAGATCGTCGATACCACCACCGCTGCCGATCACGAAAGTCACGACGGCATTATTGACCGCGGTCAATTGCACTGACGGCGGAACGGCGCGGTTGACGCGGCTGAGCTTCCTGATGACGTCGCCGCGGTAATTGTACTCCGCAGCCTCGCTGCCTGCCTCTTTCTGCTTCTTGCCCTTGCTGGCCGCCTGTGCCAGCCGGTCTTGGCCCTCTGCGGTGCCGCGCTTGTTGTCCGTTTCTCTCGCTGTCGGGGATGGTGCCGACGGAGTCGGACGGGCGCTGGGGATTGGCGGCTGGTCTGGAACAACGACGGGAGTTTCATGGGTGGCAGGGGATTCGGTGCTGGCGACAACACTCTGGTCATCGGGGCGCGGGGAGCCAGCCACCAGTACGTCTGGCCGGCCGGCAGGTTCCGGCGACACTGCGGGAGGCTGTGCGGCTGCTTCCCGAGTGGGCTCGGAAGGCTGCGTTGGTGGCGCTGGTCTGACCGGCTTTGCCGGCTCCGGCCTGGCCGGCTTTGGCTCCAGCGTGACATTTATCGCCACCGGATCCCTGTCAAGCGCGCTGCCGGCAACCTTGTCTCCGGACTGGTCGCTGCCTTCCGATTGCTCCGAATCCGGCGATTTGAACGTGCTGGAAGGCGAGATCAGAAAGAACGCCGCCGCGGCGCCGTGGAGAATGCAGGAGACAATGACGGCAGCGGGCCATTTGCCGTTGCGGGCCGCCGCCTGCGCAAGTTCAGGCGGCTTGGCCGGCGCTATCGCCAGCTCGCTGCCGGCGTCGGAGAGGGGGATGATTTCCTGCATGTCGCGGGCCGGAAATTGCAGCGGCCTGCATGCAAAAGTCAAATCAAGATCATTTGCCCGCGGAGGTAACGCGCCGAGGCCGAGCAGCGGCCAGGCCACGGTCTCTTGCCTGAATGCGGGATGCAGCCCCAATGCCGTCTCAGACCCCGAAGGCGATGGTGGTTCGGGTCGAGGTCTTCAGTCCGCGCATGCAGGCGGCGGGCTCCACGCTTGCGCCGGCGCATTCGGTCGCGCTGTTGATCAGCACGCGGCTGACCTTGGCGCAGTCGGTGCCGGCAAGATCGAAACGCGTCACCTTGGTCTTGCTTACGGGAAGGTCCTTGAAGTCGAGTACGGTCAGGCGGTCGACGACGCCGGCCTCGTTGAACAGGGCGATCTCGAAGGCCGTTTTCGACAGGTCGGCGCCGAGCGCGTTGTTGACCACGAAGGTCAGCCTGCAGCCCTTGTCGGAGGGCTGCGCGGCATTGAGTTCGAGGTTGAGTTGAGGAACCGGCGAGGACTGGGCCCACGCCGGCGCCGCCGCAAGCGACAAGGTCAGCAGACGAAGCAGTCCCGTCAAGCTTGTCATTGTCGTCAGCCTCCAAAGCGCATGGTCGCCGCCAGCTTCAACGTGATGCCGGGTTCGTAGAGAACGGCAGTCGTGCTGCCGTTCAGCGGGTTGGTGTATTTGACGTCGAACAGATTGTCGGCGCGGAAGTCGAGTTTGAGATTGTCGGTCGCCTGGTAGCTGGCGAAGGCGTTGACCAGCGTATAGTCCTTGGCCACGGAGTTGCCCTTGGGCTTGCCGTTGTATTGCACCTCGCCGCCGACGGTCAGCTTGTCCTGGAGGAAACGAAGGCCGAGCTGCGCGGTGACCTGGGAGGAGGGGATGGTGGCAAGGTCGGCGCGCTCGCCTTCATAGGAAATGGTGTGGCCGTTGATGATCGAGGCCGAAAGCCCGGCATAACCCCAGCGGGCATCATAGACGCTTTCCAGTTCGAAGCCGTCGATCTTGGCCTTGGCGAAGTTCTGGTACTGGAAGCAGATCGGGATGCCGGGACCGAACGGGCAGCCGCTGGTCGGGTCGAAGGCCGAGAGCGTGACGCCGTCGATGTAGTCTTCGACATCGTTGTTGAAATAGGCGGCCTTGAGCCGCAGCGCGTCGCCGCCTTCGAAAATGTCGTTCCGCTTGTAGTTGACGCCGAACTCGACGGTCTTGCCGATTTCTGGCTTGAGATTGGGGTTGGGCAGGAACGGGAAGGTGACTCCTGCCGGATGGTTGCCGCTGATTAGGGTCTCCGTCAGCGAGGGCGAGCGGTAGCCTTCCGCGTAGGTGCCATAGAACTGCAGGCCAGACAGGCTGGCGCTTTCGAAGGGCGAGACGCCGACGGTGATGCGCGGCGACAGCCTGTCGCCGGACGTCTCGTTATCCGAATCCTTCAGGCTGTAGCTGTCGTAACGCAGGCCGGTGATGACCTCGAGCCATTCCCAGGTGAGCTTGTCCTGAACATATGCGCCCGAAACGTTGCGCTTGCCGGAGGGCGTGTAGAAGCTGTCGCCGCCGGCGGTGCCGCCCGTCTCGACATCGTCGCCGACCCAATCGCCGCCATAGGTCAGCTCGTGCGCGATGTCGGCGGTCTCGAAGCGAGAGGTGTTCCAGATGTCGATGCCGGTGGTGTCGACGTCGAAGGTCGAGGTCGAACCGGCCGGCAGCACGACGGGAAGACCGGTTTCCGGATCGAAGCGGTTTTGCGCGATGAGGCTGGTCAGATCGAGATTGGTCCTGTTGTAGGAGGCGTTGATGTGGAGGTCGAGCCAGCTCCTGGCGTCGTCGGTGATGTTGTAGCGGGCTGTAAATGTGTTCGACTTCAGGTCGACATCGTTGGCCGGCACGCCGCTGCTGGTCTCCGTCCAGCCGTCGCTGGAGCCGACCCAGCCGAGTTTCAACTCGCTGTTCTCGGTCGGGCGGATCGTGGTCTTGAGCAGGCCGCTCAGCACGTCGAAGCCGGTGCCGGCGACAGTGTCGCCGCCGCCATTCTTGTAGTCGTCATAGTCGCGGTAGACGATGTTGCCGAGCACATCCCAGTTCTCGTTGAAGCGGTAGGCGCCGGTGGCGCTGGTGGTCCAGCCCTTGCCGTTGCTTTCATAACGGCCGGTGAGCGCGCTAGCCCAGCTTTCCTCCGGCTTGAGGAAATCCTCGGCATCCTTGGTGTCGAAGAAGACGACGCCGCCGATGGCGCCGGAGCCGTAGGTGTTGGCGACCGGACCGCGGATCACGTCGACGGATTTGATAAGTTCAGGGTCGACGTAAAAGGTCGACTGCGTGCCATGATCGGAGCGCTGGAAATCCTGCCTGGCGCCGTCGATGATGACCGCGACGCGGCCGAAATCCTGCAGGCCGCGGATGTTGATGCTGGAGCTGACGCGGCGCGCGTCGGCCTGCACGGTTACCCCCGGCACGCCGAGCAGCATCTCGTTCGACGTCGTCGCCATGCGGCGATCGAGCTGCTCTCGGTCGACATGGCTGGCGGAGGCAAGCGACTGGATCGCCGTCTCGCCGGTGCGGCTGAGGACCAGGATCTTGTCGAGCAGCGTCGCCTCGGCCGGCTTCGTCTCTTCTGTCTTCTTTGCAGAATCGGTCTGCTGCCGCTCGCTTGCAGGCTGGGCGGCCTGTTGCGCGTTTGCCGGCGGTGTCAGGATCGCGATCACCGCCGCGCCGGCCAGAAGCGCGGCCATTCCCTTTGCCATAGACCGTTGCGCCGGGCCCGCGTTCTCATACGCCAGACCCAGCCTTTGCCAATTCGCCAACCCCATGCCCCAACTCCAAATCCAGTTCGATGCTGGCTGGCCGAGGCTCGCTGGCATTTTTCATCGCATCCGGTGCGTTAAATGTTGACTCATTTACTCCGGTATTGCACTGGTTATAAAACATGATTATTCGAGTCAAGAAATTAATCGGCATTTTATGCAGGCGTCCGGCCAGGTGGCCGGCACAGGGAAAGGACCGACCCAGATGAACACGCACAACGCAAACGATTTCCGCTATCGCGTCCGTCGTTCCGAAGACGTTGCCACCCGTTTCGACCGGGTTCCGCTGGCGGTGAGGACGCTCTCCAGCAACACGCTTTTCCAAGGCGAGCACGAGATCGGCATCGAGCACCATGGTGCGCTCTATCGGTTGAAGATCACCCGCCAGGGCAAGCTGATCCTCAACAAGTAAGCAGCAACCGACGACCGGCTGAAGGCAGGGGAAGACATGGACCAGCGCGTGAAACCCACACCGCATGAAATCCGGCGGGCGCGGGAAGACAATCCGAAAGCGCGCGAGCGCGACCTTGCCGCCGAACTCGGCATCTCGGAAGCGGAGCTCGCCGCGGCCCATTGCGGGCAGGGCGTCGTGCGGGTCGAGCCGCGCGTCAACGATTTGCTGACCGGCCTCGAAGCTGTCGGCGAGGTGATGGCGCTGACCCGCAATGAGAGCGCCGTTCACGAGAAGATCGGCGTCTACGACAAGGTCGTCACCGGCAACCACAACGCCATGGTGCTCGGCGAGAACATCGACCTGCGCATCTTCCCGAAAGTCTGGGCGCACGGCTTTGCCGTCGAGAAGCGCGACGGCGGCGACATCCGCCGCAGCCTGCAGTTCTTCGATGCTTCGGGCGAGGCGGTGCACAAGGTGCATCTGAGGCCCGCCTCGAACCTCTACGCCTACCATAAGCTGGTGGCGGAACTGGAATCGTCGAACCAGGAGCCGATCGTTTCCGTGTCGGCAAGCGGGAGCGACGACGAGGCCGAGGTCGAGGGGCAGGCGGCCAGCATCGACGATCTGCGCGACCGGTGGAGCAGGCTCACCGACGTGCATCAGTTCTTCGGCATGCTCAAGACGCTGAAGCTCAGCCGCCGCCAGGCTGTGCGCATGGTCGGCCAGGATTATGCCTGGCTGCTCGACAAGGATGCCGTAGCTGCCATGTTCCACCACGCCGCCGAAGGCGCGATGCCGATCATGTGCTTCGTGGGCAACCGCGGCTGCATCCAGATCCATTCCGGTCCGATCAAGTCGGTCAAGCCGATGGGACCGTGGATCAACGTGCTCGACGAGACGTTCCACCTGCATCTCAGGAACGACCGCATCCACGAGGTCTGGGCCGTGCGCAAGCCGACCAAGGACGGTCACGTCACCTCGCTCGAAGCCTACGGCGCCGACGGCAAGATGATCGTCCAGTTCTTTGGCAAGCGTCACGAAGGCGAGGGCGAGCGCGACGACTGGCGCTTCCTGGCCGAAAACCTGCCGCGCATTCCAAGCCCGACCGCGGCCTGAGGACGATGACCATGGTTTCCTTCCCCAGGCTGTCGCCGCTGACGCTCGCCCTGGCGATCGTGCTTTCGCTGCTCCTCGGCGTCCCGCAGGCTCGCGCCGAGAAAGCGGCGGCCTTTGCCGATACGTCGAAGATCATTGCCATCGGTGGCTCGATCACCGAGATCGTCTATGCGCTTGGCGAACAGGGCCATCTCGTCGCGCGCGACTCGACCAGCCGCTATCCGGAAGCCGCACTCAAGCTGCCCGACGTCGGCTATATGCGCCAGCTGTCGCCGGAAGGCGTGCTGTCGGTCAATCCATCGGGAATACTGGCCTTGCACGGCAGCGGCCCGAAGGAAGCGGTCGAGGTGCTGAAGAAGTCGAGCGTTCCGTTCATCGATGTGCCCGAACACTACACCCATGACGGGATCCTGGAGAAGATCCGCGTCGTCGGCAAGGCGCTCGGCGTCGATGCCAAGGCGGACAGGCTGGCCGCCGAGGTCGACGCCCGGCTGAAGGCCGCCGAGCAGCAGACGGCATCGATCAAGGAGCGTAAGCGCATCCTGTTCGTGCTGTCGACGCAGGGCGGCAAGATTCTTGCCGCCGGCAGCGAAACCGCCGCCGATGGCATCGTCAATCTGGCCGGCGGCGTCAATGCGGTCGAAGGCTTCTCCGGCTACAAGCAGATGTCGGACGAGGCGATCGTCACCGCCAGGCCGGAGGTCATCCTGATGATGGACAATGCCGGACCGGCGGTGTCCGACGACGAGCTGTTCTCGAACCCGTCCATCGCCTCGACGCCGGCCGGTGCTGCCCGCAAGGTCATCCGCATGGATGGCGGCTACCTGCTCGGCTTCGGACCGCGCACGGCAGAAGCCATCCGTGACCTTGCCGTTTCGCTCTATGGCGGCCAGGTCACGGACTGATCATGGCGGATCAATCGGTCGTCGGCGCGGCGGGGAGGATGGCGACGGTCGATGGCGACCGCTCGGCGCGCGCTCGCCTCGTCATACTGCTTCTGTGCCTGGCGCTTGCCCTCTCGGTGCTGCTGTCGCTGACATCGGGCGCTTCCGACGCCTCTACGGTCGGCGTCGTTCGTGACTGGCTCACCGGTGCGGTGCCAGGCGACGCGGCATTGAGCGCCCGCGACCGGCTGATCATCTACGACATTCGCTTGCCGCGCGTCCTGCTCGGGGTATTGACCGGCGCAGCACTCGCCGTGTCAGGGGCGGTAATGCAAGGGCTGTTCCGCAATCCGCTCGCCGATCCCGGCCTGATCGGCGTCTCGGCCGGCTCCAGCCTCGGCGCCGTCGCCGTCATCGTGCTCGGCTCGACCTGGCTTGCGCCATTCACCCTGGCGCTCGGCACGCTGGCCTTGCCGCTCGCGGCGTTCGCTGGCGGGCTGGCGGTGACGCTGCTGCTCTACCGGGTCGCGACCAGGCATGGCCGCACCTCGGTCGCCACCATGCTGCTTGCCGGCCTTGCGCTGGCCGCGCTCGCCATGGCGCTGATCGGCATATTGATCTTCATGGCCGACGATCGGCAGTTGCGCGACCTGACCTTCTGGCAACTCGGCTCGCTCGCCGGGGCGACCTGGCAAAAGATCGGCTCCGTCGGGCCCGTCATCGTTCTGGCGCTGTCGTCAATGCCGTTCCTGGCGCGCGGCCTCAACGCGCTGGCGCTGGGCGAAGCCACCGCCGGCCATTTGGGCATTCCGGTGCAGCGGCTGAAATACACGGCCATCATCGGCGTCTCGGCGGCGGTCGGCGCATCGGTGGCGGCAAGCGGCGGCATCGGCTTTGTCGGCATCGTCGTGCCGCATCTGCTGCGGCTGCTGATCGGACCGGACAATCGCTACCTGCTGCCGGCGTCGGCCTTGCTCGGCGGCTCGCTCTTGCTTCTGGCCGACGCGGTTGCCCGCACCATCGTAGCGCCCGCCGAACTGCCGATCGGCATCGTCACGGCGGTCGCCGGCGCGCCGTTCTTCCTGTGGATCCTGCTGCGCAAGCGCAGCGTGATCGACCTGTGAGGTTGGCATGATCGAAGCGCGCGATGTCTCGGTGGCGATCGGCGGCAGGAGCATCGTCGCCCATGTCGACTTCGTGGCGCCGCCGGGCGAGATCGCGGCCGTCGTCGGGCCCAACGGGTCCGGCAAGACGACCTTCCTCAAGGCGCTGTCGGGGGAGCTTGCCTATACGGGCGGCATTGCGCTCAACGGGCGCGACCTCACGGCGATGAAGCCGGTGCAGGCGGCGACCTATCGCGCCGTGCTGCCGCAGGCGACGACATTGTCGTTTCCGTTCACGGTGCGCGAGATCGTCAGGCTCGGCCTTGTCGGCGGACGCTCCGGCGTGCTGCCCGGCGAGGACGCGCGACTGCCCGAACGGGCGCTGGCCCGCGTCGATCTCGACGGCTTTGCCGGACGCTTCTACCAGGAGCTTTCAGGTGGCGAGCAGCAGCGCGTGCAGCTTGCCCGCGTGCTCTGCCAGGTCTGGGCGCCGGTGCTCGACGGCAAGCCACGTTACCTGTTCCTCGACGAGCCGGTGTCCAGCCTCGACGTCAAGCACCAACTGATCATCATGGACATTGCCCGCGACTTCGCCAGGCGCGGCGGCGGCGTGGTGGCCATCCTGCACGACCTCAACCTGACCGCCATGTATGCCGACCGCATCCACGTCATGCATCGCGGCCGGCTCGCCGCCGCGGGCGCGCCGCAGCACGTGCTGACCGACGAACTGATCGAGAAGGTGTTCGATTGCCGGTTGAAAGTTGGCGTGCTGCCGGTAGCCAATATGCCGTTCGTTTTGCCGCAATCGGCGGCCTAGCCGCCGGCTGCAATCAGGCGGCGGGGGCGCGCTGCTCCAGCATGTCGATGCCAAGCAGATGGCGCACATTCGGGCGCGCCGCCACCAGGTCTGCGATCGTGTAGCGCGACAGCACGGCAAAGAAGGCGTTGAGCGCCTCGCGCAGCGCCGAGTTCAGCACGCAGCTGTCGACCAGCGGGCATTCGGCCATGGCGAAGCTCTCTTCGGTCACCCGCACGACGTCGAACAGGCTGATCTGCTCGGCCGGACGGCCAAGCCTGACGCCGCCATTCCTGCCACGAACCGTCTCGACCAGACCGTGCTCGACCAGCGGCTGCAGAATCTTGAACAGGAACAGCTCCGACACCGAATAGGCCGCGGCAATCTCGGGGATGCGGCTCAGCCGTTCGGTATTGGCGGCGCAATACATCAGGATGCGCATGGCATAATTGGTCTGGCGCGTCAGCCGCATTTCGTCCTCATGAACCAGTAGCTTGGACCCAATATGGCCTATACCTTGGAACAATTCCAGACTGGCGGCGCACGATAGATGAATAAACGCGTCAACTTTATGTGCATGGTGGCGCAAATTGTGAGCCGGACAGGGTATGGCGGGCATTTGGCCGGCGACGACCCTAGATAAGATCGCAACATCGATCAGGAGCGGCTCAGCATGTCACAAGCGGCCCCGGCCATGAACCATGTCCGATTCGACACCGACGCCGATGCCAAGCTTGCGGCGCTGCGGCGCACCAAGCTGGTGGCCGCCACGGCGCTGGCGCTTTGCGTTCTGGTCTTCGGGCTCGCCAAGTCGCTCGAGGGCACCTATCCGTGGCTCGGCTTCGTCGCTGCCTTCGCCGAGGCGGCAACCATCGGCGGCCTCGCCGACTGGTATGCGGTGGTGGCGCTGTTCAGGCGGCCGCTCGGCCTGCCGATCCCGCACACGGCCATCATCCCGGAGAACCAGGAGCGCATCGCCGACAATCTTGGCCGCTTCATCGAGGTCAATTTCCTGGCGCCGGAGCCGGTGCGCGAGAAGCTGGCCGAGGTCGACTTTTCCGCTTTGGTCGCCGACTGGCTGGCCGATGCCGAGCGCGCCGCCGGCCTGTCGCGCTTTGTCGCCCGCCTGGTGCCGCAGACGCTTGCCGCTGTCGAACAGTCCGGCCTGCGCGGCTTTGTCACCAGCCGCATGCTGGATGAGGTCGAGAAGGTGCCGCTGGCGCCGCTTGCCGCCGAGCTCCTGTCGACGCTCACCGACGATCGCCGTCACCAGAAACTGTTCGACGAATTCACCAGGGTGATCGGCCGCTTCCTCAACGACGAGGAGGCGCTCTCCGCCATGCGCGAGAAGATCCGCGAGGAATTGCCGTCGCTGTTCAACCTGTTTCGCGCCGATGCCTATCTGCTCAAGAAGATCGTAGCCTCAGCCGGCACGCTGCTCGAGGAGGTGAGGACCGATCCCGACCACCCGATGCGGGCCGAGTTCGACCGGTTTGCGAAGACTTTCATCGAGCGGCTGAGGACGTCGAAGCAATATGCCAGGCGGGCCGAGCAGCTGAAGCGCGATTTCCTGGCGCGGCCGGAAATGAAGGCGCTGGCCGGCGACATGTGGGAAAGCCTGCGGCAGTTCATAGAGCAGGACGCCAGGGCCGAGAATTCCCTGATCCGCGCCCACCTCGCCAACATGTTCGTCGAGGTCGGCCGCCATCTGGCCAGCGACGCGCGGATCAGGGCCGACATGAACCAGGGGTTCGTGGTGGCGCTGTCGTCCTTCGTAGAGAGCCAGAAGAGCGGCGTGTCGAAATTCATCGCCGACCAGGTCAAACGCTGGGATCTTGGCCAACTCACCCGGCTAATCGAGATGAACATCGGCAAGGACCTGCAATATATCCGCTTCAACGGCATGGTCATCGGCGGCCTTGCCGGCATCGTGCTTTACACGGCCGAGCGGTTGTTCCTCGTCAATTGACGCAAGCGTGGCGTGCTCTATTCTTCTGTCAGGGAAGGCCTTCGCGGCAGATTGGGGAGCAGAAGCCATGGCGAAACAACCGGACTCCGACTCGTTCCTGGACATGTTCAGCAGATTCGGCCGCGACCTGAAGATGCCGAATGTCGATGTCGAAGCCATAATCAGCCACCACCGCAAGAATCTCGAAGCGCTCGAAAAGTCCGCCAGGGCAGGCGCGGCCGGAGCGTCCTCGTTGCTTGCGCGGCAACGCGAGATGGTGCAGGAGGCGCTGCGCGAGATCACCGATCTGGCACAAAATTACCGGGCACCCGGCAATCCGCAGGAATTGATGACGAGGCAGGCGGAGTTCGCCCGCAAATCCTTCGAGACGGCGCTGAAGAATGCCGGCGAGGTGGCTGAAATGGCCAGGAAATCCGGCACGGAATCCATCGAGATCCTGCGCGAGCGCATCAAGGACGCGATGGCCGAAATTCGCTCCGGCTACGAGAAGAAGTGACTTTTCCAGTCAGCTTCGCTTTGCTGCCTGCCAGATATGATCGTGCATTTCGGGCGTTAAGTCCCGGGCGCGCGGAGGCCGCGCTTGCCTTCCGGCGACACTGTGGATGAGCTGCCACCCACGGCGGCAAAACGCGGCCTGTCGGAACCGAATTGCCCGGCGGCGAATTGACAGGGGGCTCCGCTTCGTGGTCGGGAGACGGGCGAAACGATCGGGAAAGCAGGAATGACGGAAGCACGGCCGAGGACGCCGCCGACCTTCGAGCAGTTGAGGACGATGGCCGGGCTGGAAGTCGGGGTGTCGGAATGGACGACGGTCGACCAGCACCGTATCGACCAGTTCGCCGAATGCACCGGCGACCACCAGTGGATCCATGTTGACCCTGAAAGGGCGAAGCGGCAGAGCCCGTTCCGCACCACGATCGCGCATGGCTATCTGACGCTGTCGATCATCGGCGCGCTGGCACTCGACATGGGCATCGTACCCGAAAACACCCAGGCCGCCTTCAATTACGGCTTCGACAAGGTCCGCTTCCTGTCTCCGGTTAGAGTCGGATCGAGAATACGGCTCCGCACCACGCTGCTGTCGATGGAGGACAAGGGCCCCGGCCAGTATCTGATGAAGGCCGCCAATACGGTCGAGATCGAGGGCGAGCAGAAGCCGGCCCTGACAGCCGAGACGCTGGTCATGCTCTACGAGCGCCGCAAGCGGGCTTAGGCAAGATCCTTGCGCTTGCCGCCCGCCCGCCGGCTGAACAGGGCAAGGCCGAGCGCAACCAGCGCAAGCGCCATCGCGACTCGGAACGTGACCTGCATCCCTAGCAGGGTTGCCGATGGGGTCGCTGAATCTGCTCCAGCAGATGCCGCGGCGAATATGGCGCCCATCAGCGATGCGCCGGTGATCAGGCCGAGATTGCGCGACAGGTTGACGAGGCCGGAGACGACGCCGCGCTGGTCGGCGGTCGCGGCCCCCATCACCGCGGTGTTATTCGCGGTCTGGAACAGGGCGTAGCCGCCGCTCAGCGCCAGGACCGGGACGACGTAGCCGGGAATGCCGAACGCGATCCGGATCGACGAGAGGGCAAACGTGCCGAGAACGAGCGAGGCCAGGCCGGCGATCATCGTCGGCTGGGCACCGAAGCGGACGACCAGCCGCCCCGCCGGCACCGCAGCCAGCGTCGCGACCAACGGTGCCGTGGACATTACCAGGCCGACGGTGGCGGGGTCGAGGCCCAGCGCTCTGGAGAGGTAGAACGGCGCGACCACCAACTGGCCCATCACCACGGTCGAGACGACGACGCTCATGGCGAGGCTTGCGGTCAGCATGCGGTCGCCGAATGCAGCCAGGCGGACGAGCGGAGTCTCGACCTTCAATTCCGTCACGATGAACAAGGCGACGCCAAGGGCGGCAACGGCAAGCAGGCCGAGATTGAGCAGACCAAAGCTGCCCTTGCCCAGTGTCATGGCCAGCGCATAGGCGGCCAGCGTCAAGGCGAGCAGAACCGTCCCAGGAGTATCGAAGGTGCTTCGTCCCGGCCCGGACCTGCCTTCGTTGGGCAGTGCGCGCCAGGCAAGCGCGAAAGCCAGCATGCCGAGCGGCACATTGACCAGGAAGATCGCCCGCCAGCCGGCGCCGGCGATCAGCAACCCGCCGAGCGCCGGGCCAAGCCTGGTGCCGATCGCCG
>NZ_RZOI01000190.1:0-8880 GCF_004022645.1 Mesorhizobium sp. M4A.F.Ca.ET.020.02.1.1
GGATCACGTAAGCGCGACCGTCGAGCGTGGCCCGTGCCCGCGCCGCCCGCGCCAGCATGGCGCCCGCGCGAGGGCTGGCGCCGACCTCCAGGTCCGGGCTCTCGCGTGTGGCGCGCACCAGCGCGGCGATATAGTTGACGACGTCGTCGACCAGGGTGACGGAGCCGACGGTTTCGAGCGCCTTTTCCAGCGTCTTGCGGTCGGTCCGGGCCTTGATGCCGTATTGCGCGATGTCGTGCGAGGCGGAGCCGCCGCCGTGATGGACGATGATGGCGCGCTCGTCCTGCAGGTCCGGATAGCTCACCCGGTGTTTGAACAGGAAACGGTCGAGTTGTGCCTCCGGCAGCGGATAGACGCCCTGATGCTCGATGGGGTTCTGCGTCGCCACCACCATGAAATTGCGGCCGAGCGAATGGGTGGTGCCGTCGAAGGTGACAGCGTGCTCCTGCATGGCTTCCAGGAGGGCGGCCTGGGTCTTCGGTGGGGTGCGGTTGATCTCGTCGGCAAGCAGAAGATCGCAGAAGATCGGGCCGCGCGTCAGCGTGAACTGCCCGCTCTGGAAATTGTAGATGTTGGAGCCGACGATATCGCCGGGCATCAGGTCCGGCGTGAACTGGATGCGCCCATAGGCGACACCGAGCGCCTGCGCGAAGCAGCGCGCGGTCATGGTCTTGGCGGTCCCCGGCGGTCCTTCGAGCAATATATGCCCGCCGGCGAACAGGGCGGTGAGCATCAGGTCGACCGTGTCGTGCTGGCCGGTAATCGCTTTCGCCACTTCTTCCCTGATCGCTGTCGCCAGGGCCTTCACATCATCGACGTTCACCGAGCCTCCTTGCCGTCCAGTCGTGCAGCCGTTCGGCTGCCTCATGCATTTCCGCCAGCGAACTGGCATTGTTCGCGGCCTTGAGCCGCGTCGTGAACCCCTGGGCCTCGCCCTTGTCGCGGGAATCGAGCCAGCGGTCGAGCGCTTCGCCCTGCAGCCCGTGCGGCGCGCCAAGCAGCGCGCCGGCACGCTGCCGCATCAGGGCGCCATAGCGATCGCCCAGTTCCTCCAGACGTCCGGCGCGCTTGAAGAGCATCGCCGTGGTGTCGACCAGCGCCCGCTTGCCGAAGGCGATCGCCCGGCCCTCGGCGCGCGGCGGGCCGAAGCGGCCAAGACCATGCAGGAAGGCCAGCGCCGCGGCGGCAAGGATCGACAGCGTCAGCGCCAGGAAGGGCGGCTCGACCAAAAGCTTGGCGAGATCGTATTTGCGCCCGGCGCCATGCAGTGTCAGGTCGAACATCACCGCACCCTTGCCGGGTTCCAGCATGGCGATGAGGTCCAGCGCCGCCCTGGCCTTGTCGGGATCCTTGAGCGCGGCGTTGTTGATGAGGTCCGGATCGGTCAGGATGTAGAAAGGCTTGTCGTCGAGTTCGGTGAGAACGGCCTTGCCGTTGCCCGCCGCAATCAGCGGGTGCTCGTCGGCCACCCATTGCATGTCTTCGGGTGCAGCGATGAGATGCCCTCCAATGTCGAGGTGTTCGACCGGGCTCTTGCCGACTCCGAGCTTGGCCTTGGCGATGCGGCCGAGCCAGTCGTTCACGACCGCGTCGGGCAACCGCTCGATTTTCATCTCCCAGCCTTCGGGCGTTTGTAGTGGCAAGGTTTGCCATTTTGGCAGCACGAAAAGCGTGTCCTTGTCCGCTCGGAGCCTGATTATGCGCTCGAGCGCCGCCGGATCGCTGTCAGGCGAAATGGTGACCACGAGCAAGAAGCCGGCGAGCAGGCCCGAATCGAGGCCCTCCTCGGTTGCGATCATTGGTGGTTGGCTGCCGGTCAATCTCAGCCATTCCACCATTCCCGCATAGCCGGAGCCGCCCTTGGAGAGCGGCGTCGCGCCGCCATTGCCTGGCGTACGGAAGTCGGGCGCGTAGGTGGACAGGAGGAAAAAGCCGGCGGCGGCGAACAGGCTGGCGAAAATGCCCCAGAACAGCGTCCTGCGGCTGAACGGTTCCTCCGCATCGGCCGCCGGCGCGCTCATGCCCAGGCATCCCGGAAGGCGAACCGCTCATAGGCGCCGCGCGCTTGCTGCCAGCCTTCGGCGCCGACGGGACGGCGGGCGAACAGCGCTGCCTCGACGATTCGCGCGATCTCGCTGAACGCGCCGCGTGGCCGCGCCGGCAGGGAAGGAGCATTGGCGATGTCGCGCGCCGTCAGCGAGGGACGCAGGAAGTCGGGCAGGCGCCCGGCTATGTCGGCGACGCTGCGGCGAAGCAGGAGATGGACCGCCTCGTCATAGTCGCCGCGCGCCGCAAGCGCGTCGGCTTCCGACAGCAGGATCTGCGCCGCTGCGGCATCGGGGCGCCATTGCTCTTCCGTATCCGCTTCGCTGCGCGCGCGCCGCCACGGCAGGCGCCAGGCGACGCCTTTCACCTCCAGGACGATAAGGAACAGGATAATCGCGGCGCCCGATATCACCGCGCCCCAGAACAAGTAGATCATATAGGGGCCAAGCTGCGCCAGGAAATCCAGCAGCGGCTTCAGCCAGGCCGGAGGTTGGGGCTGCGCGAAGGCCGGCAGGTCGAACTGGATGGACGTGTCGGCCAGCAGCTGCTTGTGCACTTTCGCCAGCCATTCGGCGTCCACTCTGCCCGGCTGTGCAACTGCCACCCATTTGCTCCCCTGCAAACCCGCAGCGTCGACACTGGCAATGCGGCAAGACAATTGCAAGTGGGCTGGACGCCAACTGTTAATCTTGTCACATCTACTATCGTGAGAACCAGCCATTATGCGGTGGTGGTTAAAAGGGGGTGCCTTATGACTTCAACGACACTGACACGGCCTGAGAAATTCCAGATCGGCAGGGTGTTCAACAACACCTTTTCCGTGATTGGCCGCAACATAGGACTATATGTCGGCCTTGCCGCGCTGTTCTCCGGCTTGCCGGCGCTTCTCGCGCAACTTTGGACCGAATCGCGCGTGGACGTGATGCTGCAGACCGACCCTGGCGCGGCGGCCGATCCTGAAGCGATGTTCCGCAATTCCTGGGTCAGCATCGTCGCCGGACTGGTATCCTTCATTTGCGCGCTGCTGCTTCAGTCGGCGCTTGTGAGGGCAACTATCGAGGATCTGAACGGCAAGCCACCATCCTTCGGCGATTGCATCACGATCGCGATACGCTACCTGCTGCCGACCCTGGGGATAGGCATTCTGGTCGGTCTTGGCGCCGGGTTTGCCGCTATCGCCTTGCTCGTTCCGGGCATCATCCTATGGCTCGGCTGGTCCGTGGCGGTGCCGGTCCTGATCCAGGAGCGGCTCGGTGTGTTCGGCTCTATGTCGCGCAGCCGTGTCCTGACCAAGGGCAGCCGCTGGGCGCTGTTCGGGTTGTTCGTGATCCTCTTCATCATAGCCATGGTGATCCAGTCGATCACGGCGGTGGTTGTCGTCTTCTTCCACGGAATCCTTGCCGCCATTCTGGCTGCGCTGGTGCAAAGCGTGGTCTCGATGGTGATGTCCACGGCCACGGCGGTCGGCTACATCGAGCTGCGCCAGGTCAAGGAAGGCACCAGCGTCGAGGAACTGGCGGAAATCTTCTCGTGACCGGGAAGGCGGTCTGCAGGCCTATCACATCATGAAGTAGGCAACGTCGGGGTCGCTTCAGGCCGTCTGCCCGGCCGGCAGCGCGGCGGCGAGCCGCTTGGCCCAGGCCTCTACGCCCTGGTGGTCAGCCGGCAGGTCCTGCCGCATCCCGACCAGCACGGCCGGGATGCCGCGATCGTCGCCATGGATCGGCACGGCATAGTCGTTGGCCGCGACAGTGAGCGTGCCGTCGCGGCTGAGCCCGGCGAGGATCGCCTCACCGATCCGCGTCGGCCTGCCGTTGCCGGCACGGCTCTTGAGATGCGCTGCCACCCGATCATGGCGCGAGCGGCTCTTTCACGGCTCCGAGGCCTTGAGCGCCGCCGGAACCGGATAGCGGCTGCCATCAAAGCGCAGCCGGTAGGTCCGCTTCACCGGTTTGCCGGGGTGCGGCTGGCACTCGCCGTTCTTGTCGGGGGCGGGCTCGTCGGTATCCCTCCGCTCGACCACGGTGATGTCGCGATAACCGCGATGGCTCGCCGATCGCATCGACAGGCTGGCCTTGCTGGAGTGAAAGGATCCGGCGCAACTGGCGTCGCCTTCGCCGCCAAAACTGTCGACGACGAGGCCGTCGAGCACCAGTCGCAGCCCATCGCGGGTGAGGGCATAGAGCCTGAGGTCGGTTTCACGGAAGGGATTGGGCCGAGAATCGCTTGCCATTTCGATGCGCAGGCCGAAGGCGCTTACATCGGTCGCCAGCCTGTATCGGCCGGTATCGAACTCGATCTTGCGGATGTAGATGGCATCATCATTCATCAGCCCGGGCTGGAGCAGGCGCTGGCGCACCCGCAGGCTGTTCATGTCGAGGACGAGAATCTCGATATCACCGACATGCTGGCCGTCGCCGGACTTGGCGCTGTCGATCAGGGGCACTGCGACAAGCAGCAGGTCGTCATGGGCGGGCCAGACCTTGCAGACCAGGCCGAATGAATTGTCGCCTTCCCGCAGCGTCAGGGAGATGCTGGTATGGGGTTCCAGCGTGAACGATCTTTCGTCGGCGCTCTTCTGGGCCCCGGGATAGGCCAGTTGCACCAGCGCGGCGGCATCGCCGCAATCGTCCGCCGCGGCCCGGGCGGGCGACAGGCTGGCGGCGGCGATGCCGAGGAAGAGACTACTTAGCAGCAATCGCATGGGGTTCTCACGTCGCGGGGCCGGGTTGGATCAGGACTTGTGTACGCGAGAATGGTGACGGCGCACAGGGGCGGGCCATCTTCAATGGCAGCAGTCGGGCCCTGAATGCACGCTTGTCCTGCACAGGCAAGACGAGGTGATCGGCAAGTCGGTCTTTGCCAATGCGGTGGCGAGCCTGGCCTGGAACCCAGGCAACTGGTCGGTCTCGCCGCGCCGCCTCAAACATTCGACCAGCCCGTGCAGCGCCCAGACATTGTCCGGATGCTGGGCGCAGCGCTGAACCGCGCCACTCAGGCCGAGATCGTCGCGATAGACCTGCTCGGCTTCTTCGGCATGGCCCTGGTCGAGCAGCAGCGCCGCCAGCGCATGGCGCGGCGGATGCATCCATGCCCACGGCTCGGTATAGGAGAGATTGTCGTCGAGCCCGACCGCCTGTCGCAAATGAACATAGGCCTCGTCATGCCGCCCCTGGTGGTAGGCGAGCTCGCCGTCGAGCAGGGCGGCGCCCACGGCCAGCGATGCGTGCGTCGGGTTGCTGAGGAAGCGCCGTTCCGCGGGGATGCGGCTTAGATGCTGGTGGAAGCGCTCGCGCTCGTGCTCCGCCGCCGCGAACGCACGCAGCGCAGCATGCGCGACGCCCTTGGCGTAGTGCTGCATGGCGGTAGTCAGCACATAGAGTTCGGGCTCGACAACCATCGGCTCGTCGATGATCTCCCGCCAGCGGCCGAAGCGCACCTGAACATGCGATTTCATCGCATGGTAGCCTTCCACCGTCTGCGTCAGCTTCGGCCGGTCGGGAATGCTCACGACATCGCGCGTCGCCAGGCCGCGCACCTTGTCGGCCGCCCACAGCGCGGGGCGGTACTGGCCGAGTAACATGCAGGCGAACATCATCAGA
Source organism: Mesorhizobium sp. M4A.F.Ca.ET.020.02.1.1 (assembly GCF_004022645.1). Classification (NCBI taxonomy): domain Bacteria; kingdom Pseudomonadati; phylum Pseudomonadota; class Alphaproteobacteria; order Hyphomicrobiales; family Phyllobacteriaceae; genus Mesorhizobium; species Mesorhizobium sp. M4A.F.Ca.ET.020.02.1.1. The sequence goes on from NZ_RZOI01000190.1 coordinate 5,649, forward strand.
TGCAGGTCGTGGCAGCAGCCGAGCAGGTAATAGGTCGTCTCGCCGGCATGGGCGAGGTAGCGGTCGTTGGCGCGCACCGCCTTCTCGCTGGCGAGTTTTGCTTTCTCATACTCGCCGCACAGCACATGGATATGGCCGGGCATATGGTTCATGTGGCCGGCATCGGGACACATCGTGCCAAGCCGTTCGGCCGAGCGCATGCCACGCTCGGGCTGGGTCGACATTTCGAGCAGGTGGATGTGCAGATGCAGGGCCGCCGGATGCGGCGTCGTGCCGGCCTCGTCCGAGCGCCTGATAGAGCGTTCGCAGACCTCGAGAGCCTCCAGCACGTCCGAATTCGGCGCCGGCTTGCCGGTCTTGAGATCCCATAGCCGCCTGACGGTGCGCATCATCAGCGCCTCGACGAAGAGCGCCATCACGTCATGGTCGTCTGGGAAATCGCGATAGACCTGTCGCATCGCGGCGGCATAGGCGTCGTCCCACAGCGCGAATTCCGCCGGCGCCATGCGATGCGGCTTCTGGAACCGGTGGGCGAGTGCCTCGATCAGCCGCCGCTCAATAGCGCTGGATCGAGCGCTGCCGGCGAGCGCAAGCTGGACATGGTCGAAGCAAAGCCTGGTGGCCCTGTCGGCCTCGGCCTCGCCATGCTCCTTCCAGGTCAGATTGTAGAAAGGCCCCGCGGCATAGGCGATGCCCCAGTGCACGAAGGCGCAATCGGGATCAGTCCGCAGCGCCTTCGCGAAGCATCTTATGCCTTCCTCGTGGTTGAAACCGTAGCACCAGTTCAGCCCGATATCGAACCAGCGCTGCGTCTCCGCCGAGGATGTGGAGATTGGGCGGCGGTAGGTGCCGAGGTCGAAGTGATCCATCCCTGACTGTTTCTCGCGTTCGCCGGTCTGAGGCCGCATGCAATCTGTGATGAATGGGCGCACATGGCAACGGCCGGCGCGGCCCTGGTTGAGCCACGCCGGCCGGGGTTGCCACCCTGGGAGGGATCAGGACTCCAGCCACACCTTCTCGAAATGCTGCTCTAGCGACTGGTGCTGCTCGCAGCCATGCACGCCCTTGCGGTAGGTTCGATAGACCGAGCGCCAGTATGGCTGGATGATGATGCCGGATTGGCGCAGATTCTCTTCGATCTTGGCCATGATCTCCTTGCGCGCCTTGGCGTCCGGCATTGCCAGCGCCTTGTCGAGGAGCTCGTCGAACTCCTTGTTGGCATAGGCGCTTTCGTTCCAGGCAGCTCCCGATTTGTAGGCCAGCGCCAGCACCTGGACACCGAGCGGCCTTCCCAGCCATTCGGTGCAGGAGAAGGGGTATTTGCTCCAGTCGTTCCAGAAGGTGGCGGCCGGCAGCACGGTGCGCTTGATCTTCAGGCCCGCCTCGCGCATCTGCGCGGCGATCGCGTCGCCGGTGCTCTTTTGCCATTCGACGTCGACCGAGATGAGGTCGAATTCATGGTCGGCCTTGCCAGCCTCGGCGAGCAGCTTCTTGGCACCATCCACGTCACGCTTGGCTGGGCCGATATCGGCGAATTCCGGATGCATCGGGCCGACATGGTGGTTGTCGGCGGGCTTGCCCCGACCGTCGATGCCGAGCTTCAGCACGGCCGAGTTGTCGACGGCAAGCTGGGCGGCACGGCGCACCTTGTCGTCGTCATAGGGCGCGTTGCCGACATTGAAGCGGGCGACGATGGTCGAGCCGGTGGCGATCTCGGAATTTTCGAGCCCCATCTCTTCGGTCTGCGATACGGCGTCTGAAGCCGTCTCGTGGTCGGTGTCGATCTCGCCGGATTCGAAGGCCGACAGCATGGCGTTGGGATCGGAGCCGTAGTCGACCCATTTGATGCCGTCGAGATGGAACTCGCCTTTCCACCAGGGCTTGTCCTTGCGCTTCACCTCCGCACCGGTCTCGGCATCCCAACTCACCAGTTCGCAAGGGCCGGTGGTGATGGCTAGAGCCTTCTTCGGGTCGCCGTCGCCCTCATAGGAGCGGTGCATGATCAGCGCCGGATAGTCGGCCATGCCGGCGATCAGCGAGATGTCGGGCTTGGGCAGGTTGAGCCTGACGGTGTAGTCGTCGACCTTCTCGATGCCGCCATCGACCGGCTTCTTGGTGTCGGCGTTGACCAGTGCGCCCATGCGCGCGGCGACCGAGTTGCCGGCGACGGAGGCGTCGCACCAGCGGGCGAGATTGTGGATGACGTCGTCGGCGTTGAAGGTGTCGCCATTCGACCAGGTGATGCCCTTGCGCACATGCAGCGTGATTGTCCTGGCGTCGTCGCTGGTCTCCCAGCTTTCCAAAAGCCACGGCTCGAAGCTGAAGTCTGTGTTCCAGCGCACCAGATATTCGTTGCAGTGGCGCGCCACGTTGGACATCTCGACGCCGTCGAAAGTGCGCGGATCCTTGAAACCCTTGACGTTCATGGCGACGCGCAAGGTGCCGCCCTTTTTTGGCTCCTCGGCTCGGGCCGGCGAGGGGGTAAGCACGCCGAGTGCCAGTGCTCCGGCTGCGCTGACGCCGAAGCCGGCCATGATGGCGAAGTATTCGCGCCGGCTGATGCCGCCTTTCCGGAAGTCGGCGGCGATCGGCTCGGCTCGCGGGTGCAGTTTCCTGTCGGTCAGCATGAATTTCATCGTCGTTCCCTCCTGTTGGGCGCCCCGGCCTGTCACAGTGCGGGGACGGATGCGACCGCCGGAGCGCCCTTGGCCTGCGGCGATGATAGGGCGGGGTTACGCCGGGAAATGTTCGCTTTTCCGCAGTTCTTGTGCGCTGTTCCGCACGAGGGTAGCGCCAATCTCCCCCCTTGTGGGGGAGATGCCCGGCAGGGCAGAGGGGGGCGCTGTCCCGCCCAGCATCTCGGCTATTCAGCGCCGCTGCGATGACGAATGGTTTTGAATCCTAAGGATTCTGAGGGGACGCGATCCTTCGCGCCCCCCTCTGGCCTGCCGGCCATCTCCCCCACTTGGGGGCAGATTGGCGCCTCATCGCCGGCGCCCAGCCTGGCAATGTCGGCAATAATCCTCGCAAACGCCTCGCCGGAGCGCGGCACGCTGTTGCGGGCGCGCAGGAAACTGTGCACCAGCAGCGGCTCTTCCTGCCACCAGGCCGAGCCGCCGGCGGCGACGATGCGGCCGCGATAGGCCTCGCCGTCGGAGGACAGCGGATCGCATTCGGCGGTGATGATGCAGGTCGGCGGCAGGCCGGGAAAATCGCTGTCGCGCCGCGGGGA
>NZ_RZOI01000191.1:0-8834 GCF_004022645.1 Mesorhizobium sp. M4A.F.Ca.ET.020.02.1.1
ATTTTTGACATTATGCTTGCTATCGCGATGTGCCGGGTGCATGCTCGAAAATGAGGAAAAACGCCCCACCGGAAGGCAACTGCCATGCGCGACAGCTATTCAAGCCAATTGCGGGAAGACCTCAACTCCCTGGTCGTGGCGGCGATCCATTCCACGGGCGTGGTCAATGTCGCTATCGTGGCTGAGCGTGTGCGCCTGCGAAACCTCGACGAAAACGTCGCGCGCGAAGACCTCGAATATATGGTCGTGCAAACAGCCGAAATGTATGGGGCAGCCATGGAGTTCGATTGCGCGCTCGTCGTCGAGGTGGCTGAGGGACCCTGTCCGGCGCCGGTTTCCGAGTAAGGATAGGATTGCCAGCGCGTGGTTTCGGCCGGCCGCGCCGTCAATCCATCTCGTCAAGAGAGTTTTTCACGTATCGCAAAGGCGCTTCAAGCTTCCAGCTTACACCGTGCTCGCCGAACTCCAGCTGTCCGGTACCGCCCAGCGCCTGCGGCGTGATCCGTTTCAGCACAACCGAGCCGAATCCGCGACGTTTCTCTCCATCCAAGGGCGGTCCATCGTGCTCGTGCCAGACCAGGCCAAAGACCTCCTCGCCATTCGCGCCGGTGGTTATGGCCCATTCGATCTCGACCTGCCCGACCGGGTGAGACAGGACGCCGTACTTTGCCGAATTTGTCGCCAGTTCGTGGAAGGCGATGCCGAGATATTGGACGGCGTTCGGCTTGAGCATGATCACCGGCCCCTTTGCCGACAGGCGCGACTGCGCCGCGAAGACCCTTACCTGCGCCTCGACCAGCTCGGCAACCGTCGCGCCGCGCCACTCAGCATTGACAAGCAGATCGTGCGATTCCGAAAGCGCCAGGATGCGTTCGCGTACCTGGTCCAGAAAGACCTCCGGGGTGCTTGCCTGCTTGCTCGTCTCTCGGATCATCGAGATGATGACCGAGTACTGGTTCTTTACGCGATGGTTGACCTCGCGCATGAGCAGGCGGATGCGCCGTTCGCTCTCCTTGTGAGAGCTGATGTCGCGCGCAATCTTGGACGCGCCGACAATCCTGCCGATGCCGTCGCGTATCGGCGAGACTGTCAGCGAAACGGGAATGCGCGTGCCGTCCTTGCGCTGGCGCACCGTCTCGTAGGACGGCACGACCTCGCCGGCGCGAATGCGGGTGATGATCGAGACCTCCTCGTCCAGATGGTCGGGCGGAATAAGGATCGTCACCGGCCGGCCGATCGCCTCCGCCGGCGTGTAGCCAAAGAGGCGCTGCGCCGCGTCGTTCCAGCTGGTGATGATGCCGTTTATGTCCTTTGAAACGATCGCATCCACCGATGACTCGACAATGGAGGCAAGCCGCGTGCGGGCTTCGTCCGCCATCGTCTGCGTGCGCAGGTCAAGCAAGGTGGTGATTGCGCCGATCGTATCGCCGGCCTCATTGCGAAGCAGGACGGGATGCGCGCTGAATGGGATGAGTTCTCCGTTGGGCCGCTCGGCTATCGCCCGCCCCCAGCGAACGTCCTTTTCTTCGCGCAAGGCAATGGCCATCGGGCATTCTTCATGCGCCATCTTGCTCCCGTCGAGATGACGCAGCTTCCATGACCCGCACCACCGATCCTCGTTGAGCACGGGACGATGCCCCCAAAGTTCGGCCGCGGCTTCGTTGAAGAAAGTGATGAGGCCCTGCTTATCGGTGGTGTAGACGGCGACTGGCAGCGCCCGCAGCAGATCGACGGCATGGGCGCCTGGAAGCCCGATGCCGCCATGTTCAATCGTGTCCACCGACCCCCTCGCCTTTCGATACCGCAAAATTAACTCGACAAGGAATGCGCGTGAGGGATTTCGGTTCCCCGGCAACGCGTCGCCGGCCGGCCGGCGATCGCCAGTTCCCGGCTACGCTTGCAGAGTCGTCAAGGGCGGGAACTGTCTGCCACCTCCAAATGAATATGTGAGGGAACCATCACCAGCGCGAGCGGTTCCCCCAAAAGTCGCGACACGACGAAACTGCAACCAAATGGAGACAGCCATGACCATGAGAATCCTCGCAGCCACCATGCTGACGCTTGGCCTCGGTACATCGGCGATGGCCCAGACCGCCGGCGACACGGCCGGCTCAGGCATGGTCGACGGCAGCGGAAAATCGGTCGTTGTCGACCCCACTGGCCCCAATACGGTCGACCTGAACGACCCCGATGCCGTCGATCCCACGCCGACCTACAGCATAGACGGCATGGCCACGTATGCGACGAGCCCAACCCCCGATCAGAACTGCCCTGTCGGCCCGCAGGGCGCGCAGCCTGACGCAAGCGGGACATCGCCCGGGACAAGCGCGCCGACGGTGAACGACAACCACTGCGGCAAGTAACCGGCGCATCGCCGTTCGGCGGCCGCGGACAACGACTTCGCGGCCTCCGCCGGTTCCCGCGGGGAACCGACCTTGCAGCAGCGGCGTTTCCAGGATGTATTGAGTTCCGAAACAACCTGGGAGAGAGGACGTGGCTCTATCGGCTCTCATCGGCATCCTGATCACCTTCCTGGTGATCATCCTCGTGCTCTTCCTCGTCCAGCGCCTGCCGCTCGACGGCCGCACGCGACAGATCGCGCAGATCGTCGTCATCATCATTGGCATCATTTCACTGTTGAAGTATCTGGCTGTTTTCTAGCCCTTCCCGAGGGGAAGATGTCCAGCCGAGGCTCCCCGATGAAAACCAGTTCGATCGCATGGATTGCCGGCACGATGGTGCTTGCCTTCACGGCCACAGCCCACGCCCGCCTCGATACCCGTACAATGAGCTGCGAACAGGTGCGGTCCCTGATCCAGGGCCATCGCGCGGCCGTGCTGACCACGGGACAGAACACCTACGACCGCTATGTGCGGCAGTACGGCAATGAGTGCGACTGGCCTGAGGTGCCGACAGCCGCCTCCGTTCCGGCGCGTGACGGCCAGTGCCGCGTCTACCGCTGCCAGGAGCCAGTGTTCAATTTTCCCAACTAAATATGGCCTCGTCGTTCTCGCAACGGATGCGTGGAACCGTTGCCCTTCGCGCGAATTGATTCGGGGTCGAACATTTCGACGTGTTGTCGCGGCCAGCAGAGCGGCGCGAACCAGGAGGAACAGCCATGTCCAGCGATATCAGGCGCAGCGGCAGCTGCCTGTGCGGCGGCGTCCAGTTCTCGGTCACCGGCGAGCCGCTTCGGGTCGGACTTTGCCATTGCAAGGATTGCCGCAAGACCAGCGGATCGGTCTACCAGGCTTTCGGAATCTGGCCGCTTGAGGCGTTCGAGACGACCGGCATCGTCAGCACCTATGGCGGCAGGAGCTTCTGCCCGACCTGCGGCGGCCGTGTCACATCGGTCGGCGAAGAGGAGGCCGAAGTGATGCTTGGCAGTCTCGATGTGGCGCCGACGGAGCTTGAACCGAAATACGAGTTGTGGACGGTGCGCCGAGAGCACTGGCTGCAGCCCCTGCCCGGCGCCCATCAGTTCGGACACGACCGGACCGAAGGCGAGGCGGCTGACGAAGGCGAAGCACGCATAGCCGCGGAGGGCGACGGGGAATCGACCCGCAGCGCAGCCTGAACCTGCAGCCAGGATGGCCAACTTGCATTTTGCAACCGATGGTCGGTTTGCCGCGGGTACCATGCTCAGTTAAGATTCGACTTGCGGTGGACCTATTGGAAACCGCTTTGGCCGGCGCGGCTCAGGCAACGCTCCCAACATTGCCGCGTCGGCCTTCCAGAATCGAAGGACGCGCGGTATGTTTTCCGGGCCGGGCGGTACAACCTTTGATATGTATTACGACTCACATAGCTTGGTTATCTAGTGAAGTACCAAGTATGGTTGCGCTACCGGCCCAGACATTCTTTCGATGAAAGAAAATTCGCTCAAAGTTATTTTTTTCAGTGCGTCAACTACGCCACCCAAGTAGCAGTCAAAGCTGACGCATCGTGATTTTGGGCGGTCTTGTACAAAAGGCCACCTTGTTTCTTTTGGTTCATGTTACATACTGTTGCGAATCTTGAAACCGAACGGGGCGGTTTTCATGACTGCGGTACCTGAAGGGGGGCGCGGCGTTCATCTGCGATATCCTCCGATCGACGGGTTCTGGACCTGGGACATCAAGCGAAACCGTGTCTACGGTGACGCCAACCTTTCCGACTATTTCGGGCTCACGCTTGAGGAATTCTCCCATGGCGCGCCACTTGAAAGATGCATGGAAAGCATCGAGGCCGAGGATCGGCTCCGGGTCCATGTAGCGATTCGCCGGGCGGTGGAGCGCAGGTCGAGTTTCCGGGAGGTCTACAAAGTCCGTTCGGAAAAGATGGGCCTTCGCAAGATCCTGGCGGTCGGCCAGTGCTATGTCGACAACCTTGGAGAAGCAGCTCTCTATCCCGGCTGGTTCGTCGATCTGACACAGGAGGAGGATACAGAGGAGGCCTCCTTGCGCGAAATCCACCGGCATATCGAGCAGGCCAAGGAAATCTCGCAATCGATCGGACATACCCTGCTCTTCTACCTGCTCGACAATGCCCAGGAAGAGGTGCAACTGCGTCTTGGCGGCGGATCGAGTAGGCGCAAATCGTCCTAGCGCGCACCCTAGCCTCTGGGCGGCGTCCTGCCTTGCTTGCTGATTTCGGCCGTCACCATGCGGGCGAAATGCGACTGCGGCGAGCGACGTTCGAGCAGTCTGGCGCGTTCGAGCGCCGTATCGCCGTAGAATTCGACCAGCACCGCGGCTGCAGTGGCCGCGTCGGCCTTCAGCTTGCCGATGTCGGCCTGTTCGCTATGCCTCGAGGGGCCGTTCCTGGCGATCACGTCCAGCATGGCTTGCAACTTTTCAGGAGTGCTGCCCTCGTCTTCGTGCATCGTCGCGGTCCGATTGGTCGCGCAAAATATCGACATTTCCGAGGAATGTCCAACAGCTTCGTTGATCGCGCAGGGATACAACCAAATACAGCTTCACCGCGAGTCTCTCCACAATCTTGATGCAAGCAACAGTCAGCCACACTTCCCACGCAGACATTGGGGGCACCGATGGACCAGCCGAGCAAAATGGAAAACCTGCAGTTCGCGCAGGGGATCTTGAGGGAACTGCGCCAGAAAGCTGAAGCCGATGGCGAGAAGCTTCTGACCTATCTGATCGACATGGCCTATCTCGAAACCAGCGACCGCATCCGCGCGCACTGGATCGGGAACCATGAGAGCGACGGCCGCCGCGCCAAGGGCTGATGCATGTCGACCAAAAGTGCGTAGCGGTTTTGGGACGAAGATGCATCAAACATTAGACTTAGCTTGAGCGCGTTCGGTTAGGCAGGACGCGCTCTGGATCGGCGCCGTGGCCCGCTGCCAGGATCTGGAAACGCAAAAAGCCCGCCGTGCCTTTCGGCACGACGGGCGCAATTGGCAGGATTGGCGGTCCGGGCCGAGTTGTCGACACAAGCAAGCCCGCGCCTCTCGCAGAGGACGCGGGCCCGGATCGGGATGCCGGCCCGATCAGGCAGCATACCGTTGCGCGCTGCCGGAACATGAACTCTTAGCGTATGCTAATGTTCCAGCGCAGAGGGAAAATTTGCCGAGCGACCGATCTGGCTTATGAAGCGGCCCTTTCGCGAACCGGGAGTTTCCAGCCCGGCCTGACGAAATGGCAGGTGTAGCCGTTCGGGTATCTCTCCAGATAGTCCTGATGTTCGGGCTCGGCCTGCCAGAATGGGCCGACCGGCGCAACCTCGGTGACGACCTTGCCCGGCCACAGGTGAGAGGCATCGACATCGGCAATGGTGTCCTCGGCGACCCGCTTCTGGTCGTCGCTGGTGTAGTAGATTGCCGAGCGATAGCTCATGCCGACATCGTTGCCCTGACGGTTGCTGGTCGTCGGGTCGTGGATCTGGAAAAAGAATTCGAGCAGCGTGCGGTAGCTCAGCCTGGCGGGATCGAAAATGATCTCGATGGCCTCGGCATGGGTGCCGTGGTTGCGGTAAGTGGCGTTGGGCACGTCGCCGCCGCTGTAGCCGACGCGGGTCGAGACGACGCCCGGAAAGCGCCGGATCAAATCCTGCATGCCCCAAAAGCAGCCGCCGGCAAGCACCGCGCGTTCGGTGGAAGTCGCCATGTCACATCTCCGTTGGATTTCTCCATAAATGGGGATTGTGACGCTCTTCGTCCAGCGGCTCAAGCGTTCGGGAACGCGACTACAACAGCCGCCTGGATTGAGGACGGGAGGACATCAAGATTCAATTCTAGGGAAGCGGCAACGGTGCGTCACTCAAGGTCCGCAGGTAAGCGATGAGGTCTGCTCGCTGCTTCTCGTCCTGCAGACCCGGGAAAAGCATATCTGTTCCAGGCAGAGTGAGCGCGGGATTGGAGATAAACAAATTGAGTTCCTCAAAAGTCCAATCGCCACCAGCATCCTTCAGACTCGACGAATACTCGACATCGCCTTGCGAAGCCTTCCGCCGCCCTACGATGCCCCACAGATTGGGCTTGGGATTCTTGACCCCCGGCACTGCAAGATGACAAGTCCCGCACGTCTTTCCGAAAAGTTCTTTGCCCGATTCAGCGTTTGCCGATGCAAGTCGTGCCGAAATCGGCGCAATGGCCGGTCGTCCTGCGCCATGACTGCGCAAGTAGGCGACGACGTCTTCGTGACCGCTGAGCTTCGCCAAATGTATGGGTGGACTGCCGTTCGATGTCAGTGCGTTGACATCTGCTCCAGCGTCCACGAGATGGATGACGCACTGAAGGCAGCCATTCTCGGCAGCCACGTGCAGCGGCGTCTGCGATTTCGCCACCTGATTTGGATCGGCCCCATTGTCGAGCAACAGCTTCACGATGTCAGCGTGCCCACCCTTGTTGGCGGCATAGAGTGGCGTTCTTTGCCAACTGACGAGCAGGCTAACGTCGGCCCCACGACTTATCAGAAGTTTTGCCAACTCGATGTTTCCGGCTTCGCAGGCGATATAGAGCGCCGTGACACCGTCAATTTCGTTGATGGCGGCGCCCTTATCCAATGCGGAAGTCACCGCTGCGACGTCGCCATTCCTGACAAGATCGCCCAGGTTGCTCGCCTGGGCGGGCAGCGTAAAAAGCCCAAGCACCAACGAAGCCCTTATCACCCACATGCGTCTCCGCTTGGTCATGGTACCTCTCGCTGCTCTGAAAAAGCGCACAGGTTTGGCTCGCATTGCGGCTCCATGCACAAAAACGAATATTAGCAGATGCTCATTCAAAGACCAAGGATGCGCGGCCGGTCACTCCTCGTTTGTCGGCTTGAATTTCCGCACGACGACCTCGAACACGATGTCCGAAATCCACATCGCCGAGACGCCAATGAGGAAAGCGGCGGCGAGCGTCGTGGTGTCGTCGGCTGGATCGGGGATCGGCAGGCCACTTGCCTTGAACCAGGCGACGGCCGGCAGCGTCAGATAGGCGGCGGCGAGCGCGCCGCAGATCGGCGAAGCGATCATTTCGCGCAGTTTGTAGCGATGGCGCGACAGTGCCCGGAGCGCACCACCAGCCAACCCGGCCGCCACCACCGGGCCTTTGATGCCCAGGAGATCGAACAGATCGTGCATCATGGCCTCCAGCCGCAGAGTTCCTGACCCTTGCGGTTGTGCGCAAGCAGCGCCCTCGCCTCCTGGTCCGACAGTGCGTCGACCGCTTTGACGGAGAGGCGTACCGGCCTTGAGACGGCGCAGAAGCTTCCCTTGGCTGTGGTGCATCCGGCCGCGACGAGCAGCGGCAGCACGAGGATCAATCCCTTGCCCATGTTTTCAGCTCCTTGCTGGCCGCGCCCGCGCGCAGCGCGCCGATATCATTGTCGACCTGGTCGGCGAGCGCGCCGGCGGCAGCCTCGGCCTTGGCCTGCCGAGCGCGTTCCGCACCGGCGCCGGCAAGCCGCTGGCGGACGCCCCAGCCGAGGGCTGCCACCACCGAGGCCAGCAGGCCAAGGAACGTCGGGTTGCCGAGCAGTGAGGAAAGCAGCGCCGTCATGACAGCCACCACACGACAAGTGCCGCAACGATGAGGAGCGCGCCTGCCATCCAGGGCAGCGCCTGGCGCAGGAGTTCGGTGAAGACCTCGACCATTTTGCCCCTCATCTCTGCCAGTTGAGCTTGCGGGCGAGCACATGCCAGGCTTCGGTGCCGAGGCCGATCGCCAGGCCGATGCCGGCCTCGAGCGCCATCTGGATGTCAGGATCGCCAGACAGGGCGGCGGCGTCGCCGGCGCCGAGCAGGCCGCGCGCCACGAGGACGGCCGCGCCATAGCGCAGCGCGATGCGGATGATGACGGCAATCATGATCTCTTGCCTCCAAGGATGGTTTTGAAGATGGCGAGCAACAGCCGCCAGAATGCATTGCCGGCAGGCACGGCCGGATCAGGCGCAACCTCCGGATGGGCAGCTTCAGCCGAAGGTACGGATGGGCCTTGCCCAGGCGCTGGCGCCGGCGGAGCCGGCTCAACCGCAGACAGCAGCAGCGCCTCGGCGCGCACGAATCCGACCCGCCCGCTCCAGCCCCTGCCGAAGGTCGGCCATGTTGGCAGCCGCTTGAGGAACGCCAGGCGTGCGTCGCAAAGTGCGTCGATGACAACGCCGGCGGGCCGGGCCCTGGCGGCGCCGAGCGTCGCCGGACCGATGCGCCCGTCCTGGGTGACGCCGACGATCGCCTGAAGGTAGTTCGCCGCCCTGGCCGGGCCGCTGTTCACCGCGAAGTCGAACACGGCATAGTCGACGCCGGCGGGAAGTTCGGCGCCGGCCACGGCATCCCAATAGAAGCGCCGGAACACTGCGGCCCATCACGGTGTGGACGATGGCATCGGCCGGGATCATGCCGGTGCC
>NZ_RZOI01000192.1:0-8678 GCF_004022645.1 Mesorhizobium sp. M4A.F.Ca.ET.020.02.1.1
GGTCGAAACGCGGGAAAGAAAGACAGGAAACAGAATGGCCGATCAATTCGCAACGGACGTCATTGCCCTGATCAAGAAACGCGCCGAGTCGGAGAGCGGTGAGGGAATGCCTGCGTCATTCGTCGGCGAGATAACAATCGCCACGGAACTGGACGCGCTCGGGTTCGATTCGCTGGGTTTGGCGGACGTCCTCTGGGATGTGGAACAGGCCTACGGCATCAAGATCGATATGAACACGGCCGATGCCTGGTCCAATCTCAAGAATGTCGGCGACGTCGTGGAAGCCGTCCGCGGCTTGCTTGCGAAGGAGGCTTGAATGGACAGGCGCGTCGTTATCACCGGAGTGGGCGGCCTGTGCGGACTGGGCACTGACGCCGCCTCTATGTGGAAAGAGATGCGCGAAGGCCGCTCCGCCATCGGCCCGCTCGCCAATTCCGAGCTTCATGACCTGGAGGGCATGACCGGCGCTGAGATCAAGGCGCTGCCCGAGCACGACATCGATCGCAAGCAGCTCGTCTCCATGGCCCGCTTCAGCTTGCTCGCCGTGCTTGCGGCGCGCGAAGCCATGCGGCAGGCCGGACTTTCCTGCGACGAAGGGAATGCCCATCGCTTCGGCGCGACAGTGGGCGTCGGCGGCTTGGGCTGGGATGTAATGGAGGAAACTTACCGGGCCCTCCTTTTGGACGGCGCGAGGCGAGTTGGCATCCTCGCTGTACCCAAAACGATGCCAAGCGCCGCCGCCGGCCAGGTGAGCTTGCGCCTCGGCTTGCGCGGGCCGGTGTTCGGGGTGACCTCCGCATGTGCCTCGGCCAACCATGCGATCGCCTCGGCGGTGGATCAGATCAAGCTGGGCCGGGCCGACGTAATGGTTTCCGGGGGCAGCGACGCACCCTTCGCATGGGGCGTGCTGAAAGCATGGGAAGCAATGCGCGTGCTTTCACCCGATACCTGCCGGCCCTTCTCCGCCGATAGGAAGGGCCTGGTGCTGGGCGAGGGTGCTGGCATGGCCGTGCTGGAAAGCTACGAGCATGCCAGGGCGCGTGGTGCCACAATCCTTGCCGAGATCGCCGGCGTCGGCCTTTCCGCCGATGCCTTCCACATCGCCGCGCCATCTGTCGAGGGGCCAGCGTCGGCGATGCGCGCCTGCCTTGCCGATGCCGGGCTGAATGCCGAGGACGTCGACTACCTCAACGCGCACGGCACCGGTACCAAGAGCAATGATCAGACTGAAACGGCGGCGATCAAGCGTGTGTTTGGAAACCACGCTTATTCGATGTCCATCTCTTCCACCAAGTCCACGCACGCGCATTGCCTCGGCGCAGCGAGCGCGCTTGAAATGATCGCCTGCGTGATGGCAATCCAAGAGGACGTCGTGCCGCCGACCGCCAACTATCGCGAGCCAGATCCCGCTTGCGACCTCGACATCACACCCAATGTGCCGCGCGAGCGCAAGGTGCGCGTCGCCATGAGCAACGCCTTCGCCATGGGCGGTACGAACGCAGTTCTGGCATTCAGGCAGGTGTAGAAGCCATGCAAGACGCATCATTTGAGGTCACCTGTCGTATCTAGCTGCTTGCCGGACCACTATGTGAAGCGAGCGCTATTGGCTGCCTCTGCGATGCGGGAATTGGCAGCGGACGTCTCACGATCAAACAGGCATCTGCTTGTAGAATTCTTTTAATCGTGAAGCGGCGCGAGTGCGCTATCCGTTGAGGTGAGCAAGGCCGGCGCCCTGGGTGAGCTCTGGTGTCGGGTGGTGGAAAGTACAGGGGGAGCTGTGTGGCCCCTCTTTCTCGGCTCGACGATGTGGAAGGAGCCTGTGCGGCGAACGGGCCGACGCCCCAGGCCCAGAACTTGGGCGAAACCAACTCCCACCAAAGCACAGCCCAGAGCTGGATACACGAAAAAGATACTGAACCCGCGAATCAGATTCTGATCAATCGTCGTGTCTGAGCTCCGCTCGGGCTCTTACGGAGATAATCGAGCGGCCCGGCAACGGCCGCGCGTGCCGCGGGCGTGAGCTTTGCGCTTCGTCAGAAGTGCCTCGAGCGTGACGACGATAATTGACCAGCCATATGGAACGCATTCGCCCAGTTATCCAAAGCGTGGATACCTTTCATCTAAACAAAGGATTTTACCGTTTTTGCTGCAGGTCCCATAGAAGCGCTTCAAGTTGGAAAGATAGGTAGTTCCGATGGTTGCGTTGGATCCGAGGAGCATCATCTGGTGTGCGGGGCGTACAAAGTCAGTCGCATCTGCATTGCGGCTTGGTCTTTCGGCGGTCTCCACAAGTTACGCCCCGTTGGGGCGACGCCAATTATTTAACCAATGCTTGGACATTTATCTCAACCGGACAGCTACAAGGTGAGGTCTTCCATGCGCCCGAATGTCGAGTGGAAGTTGTGCTGGGAAAATGAGTTGCAACTGGCCGACCATGTCGAACTCTCCGACTTTTTTCGAAAGACCTATGGACGGACTGGCGCCTTCAACGCGGAGCCATTCGAAGGCGGCCGCAGTTGGGCCGGCGCGAGGCCGGAATTCCGCGCAATCGGCTACGACGCGCATGGGGTAGCGGCTCACATCGGCATGCTGCGGCGCTTCATCAAAGTTGGCGAGGTCGACTTGATCGTCGCTGAATTGGGCCTGTACGCGGTTCGTCCGGATCTTGAAGGGCTCGGAATCGGTTTTTCGATGCGCGTGGCGTACCCAGTGCTCCATCAGTTGGGTGTTCCATTCGCTTTCGGCACGGTTCGGCACGCGCTGCGAAACCATGTCGAAAGATTCTGCAGAGCCGGCCTCGCGAACATTGTGTCGGGCGTTCGCGTACGGTCGACCCGTCCAGACGTGCATCCCGACCTGCCGCCCACGCGCCTGGAAGACGTACTCGTGTTGGTTTCGCCGATCGGACGCTCGATGGACGAGTGGCCGTCCGGTACCCTGATCGACCGGAACGGTCCGGAACTATGAAGCCTCTGGACTACATATGCGAAGGGCAGAGTGACAATGCCGATGGCATTGCAGAGCGCAGCGTCTATCTGACGTTTGACGACGGTCCCAATTCATTTTTCACACCGCAGATACTCAATGTGCTGGCGCAACATCAGGTGCCGGCGACCTTCTTCGTTGTTGGGGCCTACGCGGCCGACGAGCCGGAACTCGTTCGCCGAATTATTACAGACGGGCACGGTATAGCCAACCACACGATGACTCATCCGGACCTGGCTAAATGCGGGCCCGTCGAAGTCGACCGCCAGATAGTTGAGGCAAACAGAGTCATAGGGATGGCTTGCCCGCAGGCCATGGTTCGGTACTTTCGTGCACCGTATGGCATCTGGACCGAAGAAGTAATCGCTGCATCAGCGGGTGCGGCATTGGCGCCCGTCCATTGGTCCATTGATCCACGCGACTGGTCTCGCCCCGGCGTTGACGCCATCGTCGACAGAGTGCTCGCCGATATCCGGCCGGGCGCAATCGTGCTGTTGCACGACGGGTGCGCTCCCGACGAATTGCAACCAGGCAATCAAGCCAGTCTGCGCGACCAGACGGTGACAGCGTTGTCACGCCTAATTCCAGAATTGCACGGCCGCGGATTTGTAATCCGATCACTTCCTCAACATCCCTGAACAAACAGAGATCCTATGGACCTTCTCACCACAGCCAGTACTGTTGCCGTTTCGTCTTATGCGGTGCTCTCGACTGTTTACAGAGGCATGCAAGCGGTCTACTCCCAACCGGAAAATGTTACGCCGCCGTCGGAAAGCTTGTTCGGATCCGACCGTTGGCCGAGCGTGGATGTCATCATCCCCTGCTACAATGAGGACCCGCGCACACTCGCGGCGTGTTTAGCTTCCATCGCAATTCAAGATTACGCCGGAACATTTCAGGTCTATCTGGTTGACGACGGTTCTGGAAATCGTAATGCCGTCATCCCGGTACATCACGCCTACGAGGGCGACCCGAGATTCAATTTCATTCTGCTCCGCGAGAATGTTGGCAAACGCAAGGCGCAGATCGCCGCCATCCGCCGCTCATCTGGAGATTTCGTGCTCAGCGTCGACTCTGACACGACACTTGCGTCCGACGTGATCACGAAGCTTGCAGTAAAAATGCGGGATCCCATGGTCGGAGCGGCCATGGGCCAGCTGACGGCATACAACCGCAGCGACACTTGGTTGACCCGATTGATCGATATGGAATACTGGCTGGCTTGCAATGAGGAGCGCGCGGCGCAAGGTCGCTTTGGTGCGGTCATGTGCTGCTGCGGCCCATGTGCAATGTACCGCCGGTCTTGTCTCCTTTCTCTGCTGGATCAATACGAGACGCAGCTGTTCAGGGGGAAACCAAGCGACTTCGGTGAAGACCGTCATCTTACGATCCTCATGCTGAAAGCAGGCTTTCGAACCGAGTACGTTCCAGGTGCCGTCGCGGCGACAGTCGTTCCGGACAAGATGGGACCTTATTTGCGCCAACAACTCCGCTGGGCACGGAGCACTTTCCGGGACACGATGCTTGCGCGAGGTCTACTGCGTGGCCTGGATCGCTATCTAACTTTGGATGTGATGGGAGAGAATCTCGGCCCATTGTTGCTCGGCATCGCGGTAGTAACGGCGCTCGGTGAGCTACTATTTTCACATACAGTAAATTGGTGGACGGTGCTGGCTATTGTCACCATGACCATAATCAGATCTACGGTGTTATCTTTCCGCACTCGGCAGCTTCGATTCATCGGCTATTCAATGCACGCGTTAATCAGGATATTCCTGTTGATCCCCTTGAAGGCTTACGCCCTGTGTACATTGAGCAATAGCGATTGGCTGTCGCGTAAAAGTGTTCCCCTGCCCAACAGAAGCACAAAGGAAATCACAAGCGCGACGCCGCTTGCCGGAGCAAATGCTGCGGGCAATTCTGGAATTGCGGAGTCACTTCATACTGCAGATCTTTCGCTCACAGCTGGTGAAGTCTGACGGCCTTGCAGCGCCGGGTGACCGAGTAAGTTGTGTCAGTCGACACGTGGTGAAGCTTGTCGAGTTACCTATGGTCAGAACGGGAACTATCTGGAAGCGACACGTGGCATCTTGACGTTAATTCTTTGGCGGAAGCGATACACGCGTCGCTCCGGCCGCGACTTTCCAAAGGTGCCATCTCAAGGCGGTGGCCTGCTCTGAACCAGATTCGTAAGTAAGCTGCCGGTGGCCAATCGGACTCATTCCGCTTGAGATAGACGCATGTCCAATGTAGCAATCGACCTTACCGGCGTAACCAAATTATTCGGAAACAAGCTCGTTGTGGACGGGCTGTCCTTCACCGTTGCATCGGGAGAGTGCTTCGGTCTGCTGGGGCCGAACGGCGCAGGCAAGAGCACGATTGCGCGTATGCTCCTCGGTATGACCCGGCCTGACGCGGGTGATATAACAGTCCTCGGTCTACCAGTGCCGGCACGCAGCCGCTTGGCCCGCAAGGGCATAGGCGTGGTCCCGCAGTTCGACAATCTCGACCTGGAATTTACGGTACGTGAGAACCTGTTGGTGTTCGGGCGCTACTTCGGCATGAGAACAAGAGAGATCAACGCCGTCATCCCACGGCTCCTCGAGTTCGCTCGCCTTGAGAGCAAGGCGGATTCACGTGTCGGCCTGCTATCCGGCGGGATGAAGCGGCGCCTGACGCTGGCACGTGCTCTGATCAACGACCCCCAGTTGCTTGTGATGGATGAGCCCACGACCGGCCTCGACCCGCATGCCCGCCATCTGATCTGGGAGCGACTTCGTTTCCTGCTGGCGAGCGGAAAAACGATCATTTTGACCACCCATTTCATGGAAGAGGCTGAGCGGCTTTGTGATCGGCTGTGTGTTCTCGAGCGGGGACGCAAGATCGCCGAGGGCAGTCCTCATGCGCTGATCGACGAGTACATTGGGTGCAACGTGATCGAGATCTTCGGCGGCAATCCACAGGAGCTGATTTCGCTGATCAGGCCGTACGTTCAGCGTATCGAGGTAAGCGGCGAGACGCTCTTTTGCTATGCGCCTGATCCGGAGGATGTGCGCATCCAGCTTCGCGGTCGAGCGGGTCTGCGTATTCTGGAGCGTCCACCCAGTCTGGAGGACGTTTTCTTGCGGCTAACCGGACGTGAGATGGAGAAGTGAGCAATGGGTGAACGTCTTGCGGCCGCTCTACCCGCCAACGCCTGGAACTGGATCGCGGTGTGGCGCCGCAATCATTTGGCATGGAAGAAGGTGGCATTTGCTTCAATGCTCGGCACCCTTGCTGATCCGATGATTTACCTTTTCGGGCTCGGCACTGGCCTTGGACTGTTGGTAGGCCGCATCGAAGGTGCATCCTACATCGCTTTTCTGGCAGCCGGCATGGTTGCGACAAGCGCGATGACAGCATCGACCTTCGAAACAATTTACGCGGTTTTCGGTCGAATGCGCGATCAGGGCACTTGGGAAGCAATCTTGCACACACAACTTACCCTCGGCGACATCGTTCTCGGTGAATTGACCTGGGCAGCCACAAAGGCCTTTCTGGCCGGTACGACAATTGCGATTGTTGCCGCCGCGCTAGGTTATGCCGCGTGGACGTCGGTTCTCTACGTGCTGCCGGTCATCGCTCTCACCGGGTTCGCCTTTGCGAGCCTGGCCATGCTCGTCATCGCGCTCGCGCCCAGTTATCACTATTTTATTTTCTATCAGACGCTTGTCATCACACCTATGCTGTTCCTTTCGGGCGCGGTTTTTCCAGTCGGCCAATTGCCAGGAGTGTTTCAGCAGATTGCGGCCTTCTCGCCGCTGGCGAATTCTATCGATCTAATCCGTCCGGTGATGCTCGGCCGCCTGGGCGACAATGTAGGGCTGCATATAGGCGCACTTTGCATGTTCGCTGTATTGCCTTTTTTTGTGTCGGCTGGACTGTTTCATCGACGACTAATGCGTTGACGCTTACCTACGCCCATCAACGAGAAGGAGGTCCGCAATGCCGGATTGCAAACTGCCCACAGCGGCCCGGAGGCATGCGTGTGCCAGGAATCGCGAGTGGTACAACAACGCCGAAGCCGGGCGCCACCCAGCCGCTGCAGGCACGCGCCCATCTTCGCGACCACACCTCGGAGTACAGGCTGGGTGGTGAGGCGCGGACCCACCCGGAGCGTTCAAGCGATAGCAGCCAAGCTTCTTGTGCGCGTCCCCAGACCGTCGCGGCCATTATTTAGTTGGATACACATGCAATGACCCACAACGAACCAACTCCTGAGCCTTTTGTGATCCTTGCTATGCCAAGGACCGGAACACACTATTTAGAAGAATTGCTAAACGAGCATCCGACCGTTTTGAGTAACGGTGAGTTGCTAAACGAATATGATCCCAATTGGCCCAGCACGGATCGCCTGCTAGGCACGGATCGCGAGCTTCTTGAGCTTGCCTATGTGCGCTGCCCTATGCGCGACTACAAGAATGTGACGCATCTTGGCTGCAAGATCAATGAACCTCAGTTTCGCGAGCGTCCAGCATTCTTTGCGGAATTAGCTCGTTGGCCAGCACTCAAGGTCATCCTCGTTGTTCGCCGAAACGTATTGGAATCGCTCCGTTCCTTTGTGCAGGCCAGGGAAAGCGGTCAGTGGCTGAAGTTCAGCTCGGACAACGATACCGCTCGGCCACCGAGCGTCAGGTTGTCAATCGCTGACTGTGAGGCTTATTTCAAAGCCGCCGACGATTTTCACGCTCGCGTTATGGACTCCTTCACGTCGACCAACCTGCTTGTAATGGAATACGAGAGCCTTCTTCATGAACCTGCCCAATGCTTGGGAGCGGTTTGGGATTTCCTGGGCGTTCCAGCGCTTGAGCCATCAGATAACGCCATCCTGCAGCGCCAGGAAACGCGACCGCTGGATCAAACGGTGGAGAACTTTGACGAGTTGCGGATTCACTTCGCACGCGGACCTTATTCAAGATTTTTTGACCTCGGAGATTCGATGCGCTCCTACGCTTAATCGCTTGTCCCGCGTGCTCTGATGGGCGTGTAGGATATCCTACAGTTTGCGCGCATTCCGTCGCAAAACTGACCAACCAAAGTCACCAAGACGACAGATATCGGCCGGCATTCGATCTGCGGCGAACATCAAAGGCACGGCCGCAAGGCGACCTGGTCAATTCCCTCTCTGGCGAAGCACTTCTTCACGCGATCTTTGGCGAGCCTTGAGTGCAAATTCCGGCAAAGGTGGAGGGTTCCAGTGCGCAACCCGCACCAATCTCGCTGGACGGGACAGGCCTCCAGTTGGCACGGCGCTTGCTCCGAGATGACAGCAGCGCTCGACCGGAGCGCAGCATGGGAGAAGGAGGAGCCCCCACCCCGATCCGGTCAGGGAGAGAGAAACGGTGTTGGTTCCAAAAGTCCCCCGCGCGATCGCAGCGCCCCGCAAGCGCCATTTTGCCCGGACCTACGTGCAGGTGCTTGCCGCCATAGTCCTGGGTGCCGCAATTGGCTATCTCTATCCGGAAACCGGCCAGAGCCTGAAGCCGCTCGGCGATGCCTTCATCAAAGTCGTCAAGATGATTATCGCACCTGTCATCTTCCTGACAATTGCGACCGGCATTGCCGGCATGAGCGATCTGCAGAAGGTCGGCCGAGTTGCCGCCAAGGCGATGGTTTATTTCCTCACCTTCTCGACGCTTGCACTCGTTGTCGGA
>NZ_RZOI01000193.1:0-8674 GCF_004022645.1 Mesorhizobium sp. M4A.F.Ca.ET.020.02.1.1
GCAATTCGTCGGTGAGCGGTTCACCGCTTGCCATGCGCGCCACATTCTCGGGCGGATGCAGCCTGTCGCCCTCGACGAATGCTGTACCCAGCGCCGCCGCCAGCGCCTCGCCGACCGCGGACTTGCCGCAGCCGGCAACCCCCATCACCACGATGGCCAGCGGCGTCTTGGTCGCCGGCGGTCCCGCTTTTTCGATCACGGTCAGCGGCTCGCCGGGGCCCGGCCGTAGAGCAGAAGCATGACCACGATGACCACGCCGTAGATGATCTGCCGTCCTGCCTCCGGCATCTGCATGACCGAGAGGATGGACTGCAGAAGCGTGATCAGGATGACGCCGGCGACAGTGCCCAGATAGGAACCGCGTCCACCAAGGATCGAGGTGCCGCCGAGCACCACCGCCGCGATCGACGGCAAGAGATAGGCATCGCCCATCGACTGCGCCGCCTTCGAAGCGTAACCCGCCAAAAGCACGCCGCCAAAGGCCGAGAGTCCGCCCGAAACCGCGAAGGCGACCATCACAACGCGGCGTGTGTCAATGCCCGAAAGATAGGCGGCGCGCTCACGGTTGCCGATGCCGTAGACGGCGCGGCCGAAGCCGGTACGGGTCAGCACGAAGACCATGGCAGCGCCGATTAGCGCCCAGATGATGACGGCGTTGGGCACCGCCGGAATGGCAAAGCCGGTCGCCAGGTAGCGCATGGCCGGCGTTGCCGAATCCTGCGGCGAGAAGCCCCCCGTGTAGACCACCATCAGCCCTTGCGCGACGGCGTTGGTGGCCAGCGTCACGATCATCGAGGGGATGCGCAGATAGGCGACGCCGATGCCGTTGACGACGCCGATCGCGATACCGCAGACAATGCCGAAAGGGATGGCAAGCGCCACGCCGACCGGACCGTAGGCCGCGGCCGCGGCGGCCATCATCGCGCCGACCGCCACCGACCACGGCACCGACAGGTCGATCTGGCCGAGCAGGATGACCAGCATCATGCCGGTGGCAATGACGCCGAGGAACGACGCCACTTTGAGCTGCTGCAAGAGATATTCCGGCGACAGGAAGCTGCGCGAATAGAGGCTGCCGAGAAACAGCAGCAGCACGATGCAGGCGAAGGCCGTGATAACAGCCGGATCGGCGCGCCGGATGAATTTCGGCATGCGCCCGGCGATGCCGCCGATGGTCGTTTCGCTCACAGGAACCACTCCAGCCGGTTGCGGACCCTGAACAGGGCGAAGGCGCCGAGGCTGACCGCGATCAGGAGGATGACGCCCTGGAACAGCGGTTGCCAGAGCGGATCGAAATCGAAGACGAACAAAAGGTCGCCAATGGTGCGGAAGGCGAGTGCGCCGAAGATCGCGCCGATGGCGCTGCCCTTGCCGCCGAACAGCGACACGCCGCCAAGCACGACGGCCGCGATGGAAAACAGCGTATAGGCATTGCCGCTGGCATAGGCGGCGTCGCCCGTATAGGTGAAGAAGGTCAGGAACAGCCCGCCGATCGCGGCAAGCAGCCCGGCAAGCGCGTAGGCGACGAATTTCCCGCGCCGGATCGGCACGCCCGACATGTAGGCGGCGGTTTCCGAGGAGCCGGCGGCGTAGGCCGCGCGGCCAAGCTCCGAGCGGCTGAACGGCACCCACACGATCAGCACCACGACCGCCAGCGCGACCAGGCTCGCCGGCGCGACGCCGAAGAAGCGCCCGGTCAGGAAATCGGCAAGGTCCTCATTGACCGAACCGCCCGGAAACGGCCGCAGCAGCAGTGCGAGGCCGAAATAGACGGCGCCGGTGGCGATGGTGGCGACGATCGGCTGCAGCCGCCCATAGATGACGATGGCGCCGTTGATGGCGCCGCAGACGAGCCCGGTGCCGAGCACCGCGACGACGCCGAAGGCGGTCTCGAGGCCGGTGCCGATGACCAGCCAGGAAGCCAGGCAATTGGTCAGCGTGAAGATCATGCCGACGGATAGATCGATGCCGGCCGTGATCACTACCAGGGTCTGCGCCATGGCGACGAAGGCAAGCAGCACGCCCTTGTTGGCGGCCGTCTGCACGACATTGGCGGTAAAGCCCGCCGGGTGGTTCGCGCTGTAGATCGCGAACATGGCGACGAAGATACCGAGTGCGAGCAGCGTTCCGCGTTGCTCGGCCAGCCAGTAACGCCAATCCTTCACGCTACGATCCCCTTCATGCGCCCTCTCCCTGCATCGGACCGGCGCCCTCGCCGTGGATATTGAGCGCGCTGGCGATCAGCGCATGCTCGGTGATCTCGGAGCCGACCAGCTCGCGCTTGACCGCGCCGTCATAGAGCACGAGCACCCGGTCGCAGCAGCCGATCAGTTCGTCATAGTCGGTCGAATAGAACAGGATCGCGGCCCCGGCGTCGGCGAGCTTGCGCATCAACTGGTAGAGTTCCTGCTTGGTGCCGACATCGATGCCGCGCGTCGGGTCGTTGAGCAGGACGATGCGCGGCTGCCGCATCAGCCATTTGGCGATGACGACCTTCTGCTGGTTGCCGCCCGACAGCGCGCCGACCGGAATGTCGAGGCCAGCGGTCTTGATCGCGAGCAGCTCCACCATGTCGTCGATCAGCCGCTGCTCGGTCGCGCGGTCGATGACGCCGGCCTTTGACAGCCGGTCGAGCGCCGCGAAGGAAAGGTTCTCGCGCACCGTCATCGGCAGCATGAGCCCCTCGGTCTTGCGGTCCTCGGGGATGAGCGCCATGCCGATGCGATCGTCACGCGCGGCTGAAGGACTGGCGATGGAAACCGCCTTGCCGTCGACCAGGATCTCGCCGGCAAGGCCGCGCAGCACGCCGAAGAAGGCAAGCAGCAACTCCCGCTGGCCCTGACCGTCGAGGCCGCCGAGGCCGACGACCTCGCCCGCCCCGACGGTGAGCGAGACATTGTCCAGCCGATCGGTCCAGCACAGGTTGCGCGCCTCCAGCACCGGGACGGCGGCGGCGTGCCGCGCCGGCTTCGGCGGGAAGATGTGGCTGTATTCGCGTCCGATCATCAATTCGACGACTTCGCTGTCGCTCTTCGAGCCGGCCGCGTAGCTGGCGACGTTGCGGCCGTTGCGGAAGACGGTGCACTGGTCGGCAAGCTCGGCGATCTCGTTCATCCGGTGCGAGATGTAGAGCAGCGCCAGCCCCTCTTCCCGCAGCCTCTTCAGCACGCCGAAGATCTTGGCGACATCGGTCGCGGTCAGCGCCGAGGTCGCCTCGTCGAGGATCAGGATGCGCGGCTTGCGGGCCAGCGCCTTGGCGATCTCGACCATCTGCCGGCGCGACAGCGGCAAATCCTTCACCAGCGCCAGCGGATGGATGTCGGAAGCACCTGCGCGGGCGAGCGCCTCTTCGGCGATGCGGCGCTGCGCCTTGCGGTCGATCAGGCCGAAACGCTTCGGCGGGTCGGAGATGACGATGTTGTCGGCGACGCTGAGTTCCGGGATCAGCGACAGTTCCTGGAAGATGCAGACGATGCCTGCCTGGTTGGCCGCCGCCGGCGAGGCGAAGCTCACCTCGCGACCGTCCAGCATCATGCGGCCTTCGTCCGGCGCGACGACCCCGGCCATCACCTTGATCAGTGTCGACTTGCCGGCGCCGTTTTCGCCGAGAATGGCGTGGATGCTACCGGCCGTGACCGTCAGCTCGGCCTTTTCCAAGGCACGCACGCCGCCATAGCGCTTGGATATGCCTTCCATGCGAAAGAGCGGAACCGCGCCGTCCATCAGCCCTCCGAGGCAATTTCTATCGACAGATGGCAAGCAGCCGGAGCCGCGGGAGATGCCCGCCGCCCCGGCCGGTCAGACTACTTGTTTTCCTTGGTCTGGCCCATGATTTCCTGCGCGGTGAAATTGATCCCGCAGGTCGGGAAGGAATTGCCGACGAAGAAATTGTCGGACTGATCGGGGAAGTAGTCCTGGCCTTCCTTGAAGTTCGGATCCTCGACGATCGCCAGCGGCAGTTTCACCGATTGCGGCACGACGTTGCCCTCGAGCGCGGAGATCGCCGTCTTGATAGCGACCGCCACCTGGGCGGGGCCGGTGCCGGCCGACAAGCACTTCAGGCCATCGGCCGCGTGCGCCGCGCAGAACTTGCGGAAGCCGTTTTCGGTCTCGCCGCCGAACGGCACGAAAGCATGCTTTGCATCGATCATCGCCTGTACGATGCCGGTGTCGCCGCCCTGGCCGGTGATGCCGACGAACGGACCGTTGGTGGCGATGGCGTCGGCGGTGACCTTCTGCGCTGTCGGATCATCCCATTTGCCGGCGACTTCGGTGACGTCCCACTTCTTGCCCGAAGCGTCCAGGACCTCATGGATGCCATTGTGGCGATCGGTGTCGACCGAGGTGCCGGCAACACCGCGTACTTCCAGGATCTTGCCGCCATCGGGTATATGGCTGATCAGCCACTTGGCCCACAGTTCCCCGAGGCCCTTCTGGTCGACATTGACGTTGATGGCATCCTTGGTGTCGAGGATGTTGTCGAAGGCGACAAGGACGACGCCGGCTTCCTTGGCGCGCTTGATCACCGGCCCGAAGGCCGTCGGGTTCTGGGCATTGACGACGATCGCATCAAAGCCGGAATCGATGAAGTTGTTGATCGCCGAAATCTGCGCCGGCACATCCTCGCCGGTCGATACGACCTTGAATTCCTTGAGCTTTGCCGCGACGTCCTTCTGCGCGGCATAGGCCTTGGCCGTCTGGATCATCTGGATGCGCCAGGTGTTGGCGATATAGCCGTTGGCGAGCGCGATGCGGTACGGGCCCTCCTTCTTGGGGAATTTGAAGAACTGGGTATCGGCCGCCCACGGCGCGAAGCAGTCCGGCTCCGCGGCCGGTCCCTTGACGATTTCCGGCTCGGCGATAGCCGATGAGCTCAGCATAACGAATGCAGTGGCGGCAACGATGCCACCAACAAGTGACTTGATCATCGATATTCCTCCCGATTGCAGTTCTGCCTGATGCTGCGTGGTTCTGGCGCCCGTCCACACCCGGCGAAGCCCTCCAGCCTTGCCCCATGACGCCTACCAGGGTGGCGGTTTGCCACCCGATGCCCCCTCCTCCAACTCCCTCAAGGAGAAAACAAAGCTAGCATATTATACATAATAAACAAGCATGAGCTGTCGCTTATATATAATAAACAGACGCTGGCCTTGCTTTGAATTTCCGCACGAAACATTTGGTAGCGCTACCATGACGCAGTGTAAACCGGCATTTGCACAGTCGCTTCTGCGTGTTTCAACGTGCTGTGCTCTCGCGGCGCATCAGCTCGAAGCCGAGGTCGACAACGCGCTGTCGCGGCCTCTCTCCCGCGATCGCCGCCAGCGCCATGGCGACTGCCTGGCGGCCGATTTCATAGCGATGGGTGCGGATGCTGGTGACCGACGGAAACGCTGCTTGCATCATGTCGAGATCGTTGAAGCCGACGATGCCGATGGTCTTCGGAACCGCGATAGCGGCGCGATGGCATTCGAACAGGACGCCAAGCGCGATATCGTCATTGTTGCAGAATACCCCGTCGAGCGCCGGCATCTTGGCCAACGCATCGCGAAAAAGCTCACGACCGAGCGTCACGCTGGACAGCAGTGGCGTGGTCGTCACCAGCCGGGGGTCGAACAGGCCCGCCGCTTCCATGGCGGCGCGGTAGCCGGCCAGACGCCGCTGCGAACGCGGGTCCATGCGGGCGCCGATGAAGCCGATCCGCCGGTAGCCCGCCTCGACCAGGTGCTCGCTCGCTACCCGGCCGCCGTCGAAATGGGAAAACCCGACCAGCATGTCGACCGGATCGGGACCGGTCTCCATGACCTGAACCACCGGGCAGCCGGCAGTCTCCAGCAGGCGGCGCGAGGTTGGAGTCTGGTCGATGCCGGCCACGATCAACGCCGCCGGCCGCTGCGGGGCAAACACCTGCAGCAGGCGCTCCTCTTCGAGGCCGGAATAGTGGGTGTTGCCGAGCTGGATGCGGAAGGGGCTGTCCGACAGGCTGTCATAGATGCCGCGCACAACTTCGGCGAAAACGTTGTTGGTGAGCGACGGCACCAACACGCCGAACACCTCGGCGCGGGCCGAGGCCAGCGCCCTTGCGTTCGGGTCGGGAACATAGCCGAGCTCGTCGACGGCGGCCTGGATCTGGCGGCGCAGGTCTTCCGAAACCCGCCCCGGTTCGCGCAGCGCCCGCGATACGGTGATGGCGCCGACGCCGGCCTTGCGCGCCACGTCGGCGATGGTCGGGCGGCCGCCGCCGCGGCGCGAGCGCGGCTTGATCACCGCCCTGCCCTCGATGCCGCGCCATCAGCCAGGCTGGGCCGCGAAACGATGGTGTTTGTCGGTATCGCCATGCCAGTCCCTCGCCGCGCCATCTGGCGTCGCGCAGCCTGCCGCCCTTGTCAAGCGACCGGCACCGTGCGGCCCGCCATCAGGCCATCGCCAGGGGACTGCGCCGGGCCTTCCACATCAAGAGGAGGATGGCCGCCAGATTCACCAGGTTCCAGGCGATGCCGTTGACGAAGGCCGCGGCATAGGAGCCGGTGAGGTCGTAGATCCAGCCCGACATCCAGCCGCCGACCGCCATGCCGAAGATGGTCGCCATCATGACGATGCCGACGCGCTGTCCAGCCTCCCTTGCCGGCATGTAATCGCGTATGATGATCGCATAACAGGGCACGATGCCGCCTTGCGACAGGCCGAAGACCAGCGACACGACATAGAGCGAGGCAAGCCCGTCGAAGGGGATGTAGAACAGCAGTGACAGGCATTGCAGCACCGAGCCGAGCAGCAGCGTCCTCACCGCGCCGATGCGATCGGCAAGGAAGCCCGAGCCGATGCGGCTGGCGACGCCCGCCGCCAGCATGATCGAGAGCATGTCGGCGCCATGCGCCATGCCATAACCGAGGTCCATGCAATAGGCGACGATGTGCACCTGCGGCATCGACATCGCCATGCAGCAGCCGAAGCCGGCGACGACGAGCAGAACCTGCAGCGCCGCCGGCGACAGCGAGATCGGCCGCACCGGACGGCCGCCGGCAGTGCCGGCCATCGCTTCATGCGGAGCGCCGCGCCGAAGCATCAGCACCAGCGGCACCATTGTGAGCAGGCAGACGACGCCGATCGTCGCATAGGTGAAGCGCCAGCCTTCCGCCCTCATGATCGTCGGCATGATGAAGGGCCAGACCGCCCCAGCGAGGTAATTGCCCGATGCCGCCACCGTCACCGCGACGCCGCGGCGCCGGTTGAACCAATGCGAGATGTCGGCGATCAGCGGACCGAAGATCGCCGACGTCCCGACGCCGATCAGAAGCCCTTGGACCAGGGTGAAGCCGAGGATCGAACTGGTGAGCGAGGCGAGCAGGAAACCGGCGCCGAGCGCCGTCGCGGAGACCAGCGCCGGGATCCAGTAGCCCATCCGGTCGATGGCGCGGCCGACCAGCACATTGCCGGCGGCAAAGCCGACCATGGTCGCGGTATAGGGCATCGAGGCCGCGGCGCGGTCGACGCCGAACTCCGCCTGCACCGCCGGCAGCACCACGACCACCGCCCACATGCCGACACCTCCGATCGTTGCCAGAACCACCGAGATGGCGAGCCGCATCCAGGCATAGGCGCTGTCGATGTCTGGGCTCTGGGCGCTGCTGGAGAAGGTGGTGACCAAGGCGTTTCCTGTCCGCGGTGTTCTTGAGAGCTAGCGGTTCGGCTCCACTATTCGGCGCATCGGCGGGCATCGAGCAGCGCCACGACAGGCAAATCCGTCGCTCCAGAAGCAAGGATCCGGCGGGAACAGACATCTCCGCGTTGAGTTTCCATCATGAAAGGAGTGCTGCCATGACCGCGAAACGAAAATGGTCGGCCGAAGTGACCGGGCACAGCGACGCGATGGATCTCGAGAAGCATGTCTTCGAATCCAACGATGCCAAAAAGATCGCCGCCTCGCTCAAGCGATCGGCCGAGCACAGCGACCGGCGCAAGTCCGAGCCGTTCCAGTCCGCCATGTCGATGCTGAACTTCTACATCAACCGTGCCGGCAGCAACCTGCCGGCGGAACGCAAGCGAGTGCTGGAGAAGGCCAAGGGCGAACTGCGCGCCGCTTTCGGCCGTCCGAGACAGGACTAGTTCGATCGCGGGCTATCTCGACTTTATGACCTCGTCGGTGTTAGCGAGCAGCTTGCGCACCGCATTGCGCGCCGCGTCCGGCCTTTGCAGGCGGATGTTCTTCTCGATCGCCTCATGCAGCTTCTGCGCATGCTGCAGGTCGTCGACCTCTCGCGTCGTGTAGCTGAACAGGTGATCGAACGCGGATTCGATCAGCACGCCAAGCGGCACCAGCAAGTCGTTGCCCGAGGCCCTCAGGATCGCGAGATGGAAGCGCGTGTCGGCGCGCGTCCGCTCCTGCAGGGTCGGTGCCTCGCCCATCTCGCGGCAGGCCTGGCTGATCTCGGCCATCTGTTCTTCGGTACGCCGCATCGCGGCGAAAGCCGTCGCCTCCGGCTCGATGATATGGCGGAATTCCTGCACCGTCTTCAGGAATACCTCGCGGTCGGGCGAGGTCGCGTACCAGGCAAGCACATCGCGGTCGAGCAGGTTCCAGCGCTCTTTCGGCTCCACCCAGCTGCCGATCTTCGGACGCGATGCCAAAAGGCTCTTGGCCATCAGCATCTTGATCGCCTCGCGCACGGCCGAACGG
>NZ_RZOI01000194.1:0-8673 GCF_004022645.1 Mesorhizobium sp. M4A.F.Ca.ET.020.02.1.1
CTTCTGGTCGTTGTGGATCTTTCTCATCCTGTTCGTGCTGTCGCTGTTTTCCGAGTTCATCGCCAACGACAAGCCTATCATCGCCTCCTACAAGGGCGAGATCCTGTTTCCGGTGCTGATCGCCTATCCGGAAGAGAAATTCGGCGGCTTTTATGCCGTTACCGATTATCGCGACCCCGTCATCCAGGACGAGATCAACGCCAATGGCTGGATGATCTGGCCGCCGGTGCGCTACTCCTACCAGACGGTCAACAACGCCATTCCCGAGGCGGCACCGACCAAGCCGTCCTGGCTCTACGACAAGAAGACGCTCTGCAATCAATACCCGCAAGGCGCCGCCGATCCGGACTGCTCGGTCGGCAACTGGAACTGGCTGGGTACCGACGACCAGGCGCGGGACGTGCTGGCGCGGCTTATCTACGGCTTCAGGATCTCCGTCCTGTTCGGCCTGATCCTGACGGTGGGGTCGTCGCTGATCGGCGTGGCGGCCGGCGCCATGCAGGGCTATTTCGGCGGCTGGACAGACCTTCTGTTCCAGCGCTTCATCGAGATCTGGTCGGCGATCCCGGTGCTTTATCTGCTCCTCATCGTGGCCGCCATCCTGCCGCCCGGCTTCTTCATCCTGCTCGGCCTGATGCTCTTGTTCTCCTGGGTGGCGCTGGTGGGCGTGGTCAGGGCCGAGTTCCTGCGCGCCCGCAACTTCGAATATGTCAACGCCGCGCGCGCTCTTGGCGTGCCCAACCTGACCATCATGTTCCGCCACCTTCTGCCCAACGCCATGGTGGCGACGCTGACCTTCCTGCCCTTCCTGCTTTCAGGCTCGATCTCGACATTGACCTCGCTCGACTATCTCGGCTTCGGCCTGCCGCCGGGCTCGGCCTCGCTCGGCGAAATGCTGAAACAGGCGCAGCGCAACCTCAACGCGCCGTGGCTCGGCATCTCCGCCTTCATCGTCATCTCGCTGATGTTGTCGCTGCTGGTCTTCGTCGGCGAGGCGACGCGCGACGCCTTCGATCCGCGCAAGACGTTCAAATGAGCGAGCCCCTGCTTTCCATTCGCGATTTGAGCGTTGCCTTCGCGCAAGGCGGCAAGCAGTCGCTGGCCGTCGACCATATCGCCTTCGACATCGCCAAGGGCGAGACGGTGGCGCTGGTCGGCGAGTCCGGTTCCGGCAAGTCGGTCTCGGCGCTGTCGGTGCTGAAACTGCTGCCCTATCCGACAGCCAGCCACCCGTCGGGTCGGATCCTGTTCCAGGGCTCCGACCTGTTGTCCATGGACGAGCGGGCGCTGAGGCGCGTGCGCGGCAACAAGATCACCATGATCTTTCAGGAGCCGATGACCTCGCTCAATCCGCTGCATACGATTGAGCAGCAGATCGTCGAGGTGCTGAAGCTGCACCAGGGGCTTGGCGACCGGCAGGCCCGCGCCCGCACGCTGGAACTGCTCAACGAGGTCGGCATCCGCGAGCCGGAAAAGCGGCTCGACGCCTATCCGCACCAGCTGTCCGGCGGCCAGCGCCAGCGCGTCATGATCGCCATGGCGCTGGCCAACGAGCCGGAGCTTTTGATTGCCGACGAGCCGACGACGGCGCTCGACGTCACCGTGCAGGCGCAGATTCTCGAACTCCTGGCGAAGCTGAAGGCCCGCAAGGGCATGTCGATGCTGTTCATCACCCATGATCTCGGCATCGTCCGGAAGATCGCCGACCGAGTCTGCGTGATGACCAAGGGCAAGATCGTCGAGAGCGGCCCGACCAAGGACATCTTCGCCAACCCGCAGCATGCCTATACCAAGCACTTGCTGGCGGCCGAGCCCAAAGGCAAGCCGCCTGCCGCCAACGCGGACGCCAAGGCGGTGATGACGGGGAAGGACATCAAGGTCTGGTTCCCGATCAGGCGCGGCTTCTTCCGCCGCACCGTCGACAATGTGAAGGCGGTGGACGGCATCGACGTCACCGTGCGCGCCGGCCAGACGCTCGGCGTGGTCGGTGAATCCGGCTCGGGCAAGACGACGCTTGGGCTGGCGCTGGCCAGGATGATCTCGTCGACCGGAACCATCCAGTTCGACGGGCGCGACATCAACCAGCTCTCCTTCAATGCCATGCGGCCGCTCCGGCGCGAGTTGCAGATCGTCTTCCAGGATCCATTCGGCTCGCTCAGCCCGCGCATGTCGATCGCCGAGATCATCGAGGAAGGGCTTAAGATCCACGAGCCGAAGCTCACGCCCGACCAGCGCGACGACAAGGTCGTCGACGTGCTGAAAGAGGTCGGTCTCGATCCCGAGACGCGCAACCGCTACCCGCACGAATTCTCCGGCGGCCAGCGCCAGCGCGTGGCGATCGCCCGCGCCATGGTGCTCAACCCGCGCTTCGTCATGCTGGACGAGCCGACCTCGGCCCTCGACATGAGCGTGCAGGCGCAGGTCGTCGACCTGTTGCGCAACCTGCAGGTCAAGCATGATCTCGCCTATCTGTTCATCAGCCACGACCTGAAAGTCATCCGCGCGCTTGCCAACGACGTCATCGTCATGCGCAATGGCCAGATCGTCGAAACCGGGCCGTCAGAACAGATTTTTGGCAGCCCGCAAACGGACTATACTCGGGCGCTGATCTCGGCCGCATTCCGGATCGAGACGGCACCGACCGGTGTGGTCAGCGAGTAGGTTGAGCCCAAGGCCAGAACTGAAATGACTGGGAAGAAAAATCCGCACATGGAAAAGGGCCGCGTCCTGCTTGCCGTCACCGGCTTTCATCCGCAGCGTTGGCGCGAGCTGCTCTCGGCCGAGCGCGAGGTGGTGCTGGAGCCGGACGGCGCCAGCGATCCTTCGATCACCTATGCGGTGGTGTGGAAGCAGAAGGCCAATCTACTTTCGTCCCTGCCCAATCTGCGCGCCATCTTCTCGATCGGCGCCGGCGTCGACCACATCTTCGCCGATCCCGGCCTGCCCGACGTGCCGATCGTCAAGGTAGTCGCCGACAACCTCACCCAATACATGACCGAGTACGTGGTTTGGCGCGTGCTCGACCATCACCGCCAGGGCATGCTCTATCAGGCGCAGCAGAAGAAGAAGACCTGGCACGAGCCGCCGCAGCGCCCGGCCGGCGACATCTCGGTCGGCATCATGGGGCTCGGCAATCTCGGCCGCGCCGCGGCATCGGTGTTGCTGTCGCTCGGCTTCGCGGTCAATGGCTGGTCGCGCTCCGAGCGGCCGATGAAAGGTGTTTCCACCTATGCGGGCGAGGCCGGGCTGATCCCCTTCCTCAACGCCACCGACATATTGGTGGTGCTCTTGCCGCTGACGGCCCAGACGCAAGGCATCGTCAGCTACAGTCTCCTGAAGGAGCTGCGCAGGCGCAACGGCCTCGGCGGCTCGGTGCTGATCAATGCCGGACGCGGACGCCTGCAGAAGGACGCCGACATCCTGCGCGCGCTGGACGACGGCACGCTGAAGGAGGCGAGCCTCGACGTGTTCGAGGTCGAGCCGTTGCCGAAGACCAGCCCGCTATGGGCGCATCCGAAAGTGTTCGTGACGCCGCATGCGGCGGCGACCTCGGATCCCGTGCATCTGGTGCCGATCATGCTGCGGCAGATGGCGGCGTACGAGCGCGGCGAGAAGCTCGACAATGTCGTCGACCGCGAGGCCGGCTACTAAATCCTCAGGAAGGTTTTGACCCGGGCAGCTCGAACTTGTTCTTCTTCGCCGGCTTGCCGCAGTCCCGGCGTTCGATCGATCGGTTCATGGCGTCGATCTGGCCTGCCGCCTTGTCGGCATCGCGCCTGGCCTTCGAACGCATATCCGGTGTGAACGGGCCGAAGCCCATGGCCGGATTGGAGAAGGTCGTCTTAGCCGTTGTCGGCAGTTGGCTTTGCTCGGCCAGGGCGTTGCGCTGGGCAATCAGCTGATCGCAAGGCACGTTGTCGTATTGCAGCGAGGACTGCACGTCCTCGTCCTGGCGTTCCGACATCGAGGTGCCGCCGACGCAGCCGGCCGTTGCCAGGCACGAGGCCAAAACCATGATCTTCCAGCGCATGGTATCTTCCTCTCTTTTCGGTATCCGCCCAGCGCAACCCCGACACGCGATTCGGGCTTTTTCGCAGCAAACGGAGCTCGGCGGGGACAGAGGGGGATCACAGCGTTGGTGATTTGCCCGCCACCACGGCCAGGCCATCTATTGGCTCGCGGCGGTCGTGCCGGATGACCGTGCGTTGAAGCCACCGGACGGAAAGTCCGTTAGCGGCCAGGACGATCCGCACATAGGCCTCGGAATGCGCGTAGCGGCGTGACGGCCGCAGCGCGAAGCTATCGCCGCCGGCCGGTTCCGTGTCGGCCAGCGTCTCGACAGAGAACGCAAACAACCCATCCTCGGCAAGCATGCCGGCGACTGTCCTCACAATGCCCTCAAGCGCGCCGACATAGATGAAGACGTCGGCCGCGACCACGAGGTCGGCTTTGGGACCGGCGTAGACAAGATCCTGCAGGTCGGCCTTGACGAGTCGATCGTAGACGCCTTTGGCCCGCGCCTTCCGCAGCATGGCGGCGGAGATGTCGTAGCCCTCGAGCCGGTCGACGATCGGCCGCAGCCTTTCGCCCATCAGGCCGGTCCCGCAGCCGAGATCGAGTGCCAGCGATAAGCGCCCTGGCCGGACCGATCGAATGGCCTGGTCGAGTAATTCGGGCATCCGGTAGCCGAGCTTGTTGACGAGCATGTCCTCGAAGCTCTCGGCATAGTGGTCGAACAGCGTCTCGACGAAAGCGCTGGGCGGAGCCGCGGCCGTCGGCGCCTTGCCGGCGAGTTGCAGCTTCAGCGCGGCGCCCAGCCGGTCCGCAGGCTCCAGCCGCAACGCCATCGCCCAGGCCTGCGCGGCCTGATCGGGCTGGCCGGCGGCTTCCTGCATCTCGCCGAGGCGGAACCAGCCGGCCGACCATTGCGGCGCCAGCTCCAGCGCACCAAGCAGCAGCTCCGCCGCAGCAGTGGGATCGCCGGAGGCGCCGAGCATCTCGGCGAAGTCGGCGCGGCGGTCGGCGGTCAGGTCGCCGGACGAGGCCTGGAACGGTTTCATGGTGCAAGGATCCCACCGGCGATCGGACCGGCGGCTGGCTGTAGAATGAGTCAGCAGTCTCTGGCAACAGGCTTCCCGCGCCGGATTTAGCCACTATCTTGAAGCCATGCGCGCCAGCGACCTGCTCAAGCCCCGCCCCGAGGGCCTCTACTGCCCGCCCGGCGATTTCTTCATCGACCCGGTGCGGCCGGTGGAACGCGCGCTGATCACGCACGGCCACTCCGACCATGCGCGCTCCGGCCACGGCTCGGTGCTCGCGACCCGGCAGACGCTCGACATCATGGCGTTGCGCTATGGCGAGGATTTTGCCGGGACCACGCAGGCCGCCGTCCTCGGCGAGACGATCGACCTCAACGGCGTGTCGGTCAGCTTTCATCCGGCGGGCCATGTGCTGGGCTCGGCGCAGATCGCGGTCGAGCATCGCGGCATGCGCATCGTCGCTTCCGGCGACTACAAGCGCCAGAAGGACGACACCTGCCAGACGTTCGAGCCGATCCCTTGCGACATCTTCATCACCGAGGCGACGTTCGGCCTGCCAGTGTTCCGCCATCCGCCAGACACCGAGGAAATCGCCCGGCTGCTGAAATCGGCGGCGCAGTTTCCGGAGCGCTCGCACCTGATCGGCGCCTATGCGCTCGGCAAGGCACAGCGCGTCATGCGGCTCTTGCGCGACTGCGGCTACGACAGGCCGATCTATATTCATGGCGCGCTGGCGAAGCTCAGCGAATATTACCAGCGCCAGGGCATCGACCTCGGCCAGCTCGACCCAGCAACGGTCGACAGCGGCGGCAAGGATGATTTCGCGGGCGCCATCGTCGTCGGCCCGCCGGCGGCCTTCGCCGACCGCTGGGCGCGGCGCTTCCCCGATCCGATCTCCTGCTTCGCCTCGGGCTGGATGCGCATCCGCCAGCGCGCCAAGCAGGGCGGCGTCGAACTGCCGCTGATCATCTCCGACCATGCCGACTGGGACGAGCTGACCACCACGATCAAGGAGACGGGCGCGGCGGAAATCTGGGTGACGCATGGCCGCGAGGAGGCGCTGGTGCGCTGGTGCGAGCTGGAAGGCATCGCGGCGCGGCCGCTGCATCTTGTCGGCTATGAGGACGAGGGCGATTGAGTTGAACCGCTTCGCCGAACTCCTCGATCGCCTCGTGCTGACGCCGTCGCGCAACGGCAAGCTGACGCTGCTGACCGACTATTTCCGCAGCGTCGAAGACCCCGACCGCGGGCTGGCGCTCGCCGCGATAACCGGGGACCTGTCGATCGCGGCGGTCAAGCCGGCGATGCTGCGGGCGCTGGTCGTCGAGCGCATGGACCCTGTGCTGTTCGGCTATTCCTACGACTATGTCGGTGACCTCGCCGAGACGGTGTCGCTGGTCTGGCCGCAAGCGCCCGGAAATATCTCGAACCATGCGCCGACGCTGGCCGAGGTGGTCGGCAGACTGCAGGCGGCGAGCCGCTCCGACGGGCCGCAGGTGCTGGCGAGGCTGCTCGACAGCGCCAGCATTTCGGCGCGCTTTGCCATCATCAAGCTGGTGACCGGCGGCCTGCGCATCGGCGTGTCGGCGCGGCTGGCAAAACAGGCGCTGGCCGATCTCGGCAAGGTCGACGTCACCGAAATCGAGGAGCTGTGGCACGGCCTGACGCCGCCATACACCACGCTGTTCGCCTGGCTTGAAGGCAAGGCCGGCAAGCCGGAGCGGACCGCGCTTGCCCTGTTCAGTCCGGTGATGCTGGCCAATCCTGTCGGCGACGGCGATCTCGAAAAGCTCGATCCGGCCGACTATGCGGCCGAATGGAAATGGGACGGCATCCGCGTCCAGGCGGTGTGCGAGGGTGGCATCCGCCGGCTCTATTCGCGCACCGGCGACGACGTCTCCGGTGCCTTCCCGGATCTTGCCACGGCAATGGCTTTCGAAGCGGCGCTCGACGGCGAACTGCTGGTCGGCGACCCCCGCCAGGCGACCGGCACGTTTTCGGACCTGCAGCAGCGGCTGAACCGCAAGAGTGTGTCGCAGAAGATCCAGCAGCAATATCCAGCGTTCATGCGCTGCTACGACGCGCTGCAGATCGGCGGCGAGGATTTGCGCACGCTGCCCTTCCGCGAAAGACGGGCTCGCCTCGAGGCCTTCATCGGCACCCTCGACCCCAGCCGTTTCGACCTTTCGCCGCTGGTCGAATTCCCCGAATGGCAGGCGCTCGAACAACTGCGGCAGGCGCCGCCGCATCCGATCATCGAAGGGGTGATGCTGAAGCGTTGGGATTCGCCCTATCTAGCCGGGCGGCCGAAGGGTCCGTGGTTCAAGTGGAAGCGCGATCCGCACACGGTCGATGCGGTGCTGATGTATGCACAGCGCGGCCATGGCAAGCGCTCCAGTTTCTACTCCGATTACACGTTCGGCGTCTGGTCAGGCACGGAAGGGTCCGAGGAACTGGTGCCCGTCGGCAAGGCCTATTTCGGCTTCACCGACGAGGAGCTGAAGCAAATCGACAAATATGTCCGCGACAACACGGTCGAGCGCTTCGGCCCGGTGCGCTCGGTGCGGGCCGACCGCGACAACGGCCTGGTACTGGAGGTGGCGTTCGAGGGGCTCAACCGCTCGACCCGGCACAAATCGGGCGTCGCCATGCGCTTTCCGCGCATTTCGCGGCTGCGCTGGGACAAGCCCGCGGCCGAGGCCGACCGCATCGAGACGCTGCAGGCGCTGCTCGACCGCTAGCTGCAATCGACATTACTGCGCGATTGAGACGCGGATCTCATAGATGTCGACCGACTTGCCCTGCTTGTCGAAGTCGGAGTTGACGGCGATGGTGCCGGCCGCGCCCGGATGCTTGTCCGGGAACTGGACGTCGAACAGATACTCGTTGCGCTCGTGCCCGACCGCATAACGCTTGCGGCCGCAATCACCGAGCTCGCCGAAATTGCAGTCGACCGAGATCTGCGTCTCCTTGCCCTCTTCCGAGCGCGCGACGATGTCGAACATGGCATGCTTGCCGACCAGCTTTTCCAGCACGCCCTGGCCGACGTCAAAGGCGATGGCCGAGCCTGACGCGCCGGAGCGGATGCGCAGGAATGAGCCGGTGTCGTCCTGCATCACCTCGGCCTTGGCATCGGCCGGTGCCGCGACATGGGTCGGGTCCGCAGGTGAGAAGACATTGATCCACTCGCGCTGCTGCGCGGCGTCGCCCTGCTTTTCCGGCGACCCGGCGGGCGGCTCGGCCGCCTCGTCGTCCTCGACCGTCGGCGGCGCCTGGGGCGGGCCGGTGTCGAGCTCGGCCGCGGTCTTGAAGACGCCGGTCTCCTTGGCGAAGTAGATACCGATACCGGCGGCCGCCAGCAGCGTCACGCCGAGGAAGATCGCCGTCAACGGCAGGCGCCGCCCCCTGATCCGACGCTCGTCGCGATCTGGCGCGACCTCCGCCTCGCCGTCTTCCGCCGCGGCGGATGCAGGCGTATCGAGAGTCGGGGCGTCGGGAAGGTCGCCCGGCATGATGTCGGGCACGACAGGCAGCACACGCGAGCGCGGCGCATCGGCGGCCGAAGACTGCATCGGCCCGTCGACCACGATCGCAGGCGATGGCTGGGCAGGTGTGGCTTGCGTCGGCGGTTCCA